>JANMMH010000447.1:0-2692 GCA_031373055.1 Rubrivivax sp.
GACCGACAGGCTACGGCCGGCTCTCGGAACTGCTCGCACCAAACCGGCCGGTCAGGTATGCCCTTCAACGTCAGCAAAGTGGCGTCGATTTCGTCTGCCTGAGTACCCGCCATCGGCCATTGAGCGACATTCGTCTCAGCACCTGAGAGCCGCCGCTCAAGCGCGCATCATCAGTCTGCACGAGGCAGTCAGGGGCTGTCGACGGCGTCCGAGTCGATCGCGTCCTGGACAAGCGCCGCCATGGCGCGCGCCGTGGCGCAGGCCTGCTCACGTAGCCCCCGCACGGTCCCGAGGCGGTCAGGCATCGCTTCGTCTTGACTGACTTTGAGCTTGCCCTCGAGGCGATCGATGGGGATCTCGATGCCTACGATGGCGCGCATCATCCTTTCCATGAACGGTGCCGGAGCGTCAGATACTGACCACGGAACCGACCGAGGTGCCTCATGCGTCTCGGTAAGGCGTCTCAGCATGTCGAAGACCCAATCGCGGTCCTCGACCGCATGCGCCACGCCATGGGCGTGGGCCACCACGTAGTTCCAGGTGGGCACGACCTCGCCATGCTCCGCCTTTCCCGGATACCAGCCAGGCGTGATGTAGGCCTGGGGTCCCTGGAACATCACCACGGACGGACCGGCCGAACCGAGTTCGCGCCAGACCGAGTTGGCGCGCGAAACGTGGCCGATCAAGGTGCCGCACGGCCCTCGGCTACGGTCCAGCAGGAAGGGCACGTGGTTGGCAACGAGGCCGGCACGGCCGTGGCACACCCATGCCCCGAGCGGGTAAGACGTCATCAGCGCGAACAGGGTCTCGTGATTGGTCAGGCGGTGCAGCGGGTTGACGTACATGCGCGGTCCTTCACATCCCGATCAGAGCATGCCGCACCAGCAGCGCCGACAGCACGAACATGGTCGCGCCGATCAAGCCGTCGAGCACCTGCCATGCCCTTGGCCGTGCAAACCACGGTGCCAGCCAACGAGCGCCGAAGCCCAGCAGCGAGAACCAGACCAGACTGGCTCCGGCGGCCCCTGCGATGAACCAGCCCCGAAGCGTCTCCGGCTGCTGCGCGCCGATGCTGCCGACCAGCAGCACGGTGTCCAGGTAGACATGCGGGTTCAGCAGCGTGAAGGCGGCCGCCTGTGCCACCGCTGCGGCCAGCGACACTGACGAACCGGCAGCCGACGCATCCAGCCGGTGGACATGCCGTGCGCGCCGCAGCGCCTGCCAGCCGTAGGCCGCCAGGAATGCGGCGCCCGCCAGGGCCAGGGCGCGCGCCAGGTTCGGGCTCTGCCCCAGGGCCTGCGCCATGCCCATGACACCCGCCGCAATGAGCACTGCGTCTGCTACCGCGCAAAACAACACTACGCTGCCCACGTGCTCGCGACGCAGGCCCTGGCGAAGCACGAATGCGTTTTGCGCACCGATCGCGACGATGAGCCCCAAGCTCAGGGCCAAGCCCTGGATGAACACAGGGAAGGCGAGAGAAGCTGTGGCTGAAGGGTCCATGATGAGCCGAGCTTGCCAGTCTGAACATTTGAAGACAAACTAATCTCACTAATCTTGATGAAGCTAGACTGATCCATGCTCGACTACGCCGCACTCTCCGCACTGGCAGCCGTCGTCCGGGAAGGCAGCTTCGAGCGCGCGGCGCAGGCGCTGTCCGTCACGCCATCGGCCGTGTCGCAGCGCATTCGTTCTCTTGAGGAGCGGGTGGGCTGCGCCCTGGTCGTGCGTGGCCAACCCTGCCACCCCACCGACACCGGCAGGCGCCTGTGCCAGCACGTGGATCGCGTGCGGCTGCTCGAGCAGGAACTTCAGGGCGCACTGCCAGCGCTGCCGCCTGAAGGCCTCACTCGCGTGGCGGTACCGATCGCAGTCAACGCGGACAGCCTGGCCACTTGGTTCGCGCCCGCGGTGGCTGCTTTCGCGGCCGCTGCCCCGGTGCTGATCGAACTGTCGGTGGACGACCAGGATCACACCGCTACGTGGCTGCGCAGCGGTGCCGTTCTGGCAGCCGTGACCGGAACGGCTCGGCCCCCGGCAGGCTTCAACAGCAGGCCGCTGGGTGCCATGCGCTATCTCGCGGCCGCCAGCCCGGCCTATCTGGAGCGTCACTTCGCCGACGGCGTCGGAGGGGGCAGTCTGGCGCGGGCGCCCAGCCTGGTCTTCAACGCCAAGGACGACCTGCAATCCCGCTGGGTGCGCCGCCTCTGCCACCGGGATGTGGAACTGCCCCGGCATGCCGTGCCGTCAGCCCATGCATTCGTCACCGCGGCGTTGGCGGGAATGGGTTGGGGCCTGCATCCCGAGGTGTTGATCGCACCACACCTGGCCAAGGGCTCGCTGATCGAACTGGTGCCAGATACCGCCCTCGACGTTCCGCTGTACTGGCAGCACGCCCGCGCAGCGTCGTCGCTGATCGACGGCTTGAGCCGGGAGGTGGTGGCTGCCGCGGCCCGCGCACTGCGGCCTCTGTGACATGTGTGAGGGCGGAACGCCAAGGCTTGGCGCCAGGGCCGAATGGCCGGTATCTCTGGCACCAACGGGCCGCTATGGGTCGATTGCCGGCCTACACGAACGGCGGCTGGCCGGCTCCACTATTCATGAAATTGGGCTGCCTGAAAGCGGGTACTCGCCACCGGCTCCTTACGCTGCATGCCTGACAACCAGATTGCCAAGTTGCACGACGGCACGA
>JANMMH010000345.1:0-10387 GCA_031373055.1 Rubrivivax sp.
ACTTTGCGCCTGCGCCGGCCTGATTGAGGTTGACGCGGCCGTGCCGCCGCCGCATCAGGTGCTGCCGCGCAGCTCCACGTGGTAGGGCACCACCACCGTCTCAGGCGCGAGCCGTTGGCCGGTGCGGACGGCGTCGATCGCGCGCAGCAGCAGTGCACCGGCCGCGCGGCCGATGCCAAAGCAGTCCACTGCCACGGTGGTCAGCTGCGGGTGGCAAGCACCCGCCACCTCAAAGCCACCGAAGCCGGCGACGGCCAACTGCTCTGGCACGCGCCAACCGCGGCGCTGGCATTCGGCCAGCGCGCCGAAGGCCGCATGGTCTGATACACAGACCACCGCTTGCACGTCTGGCCAGCGCAGCAGCAACTGCGCCACGCCTTGCGCGCCGTCGGCCATGGACACCGGGGCGTGGCCGACGCTGATGGTGCGCCGCGGGTCGAGCTTGAGCTCGCGCATGGCTTGCTCGAAGCCACGCCGCCGGTCGGCGCCGCGTGCGTCGCTGGCCGGCACACCGCCCAGGAATGCGATACGGCGGTGGCCCTTGGCATGCAACGCGCGCACCAGGGCGCCCATGGCTTCGGCGTTGGAAAACCCCACCGTGTGCTCGACGGGTTCGGCCAGCAGGTCCCAAGTCTCGATCACCGGCACGCCAGCGCCCTTTAGCAGCTTGCGCGCCGCCGGCGTATGGCTGCCGCCCGTGACGACGATGCCTTCCGGGCGGCGCGACAGCATCGCGCGAATAAGGCGCTCTTCGGTGGCGAGGTCGTAGTCGGTGTAGCCCAGCAGAACTTGCAGACCACGGGCCTCCACCGCCGCCGTAATGCCATGCGCAGTGTCAGAGAAGTTGGAGTTGTTCAGGGCCGGGATCAGGGCCGCCACGAAGCCAGAGCGTTTGCTCGAAAAGGTGCGGGCGGTCTGGTCGATGACATAGCCCATGTCGTGGCTGGCACGCAAGATGCGCTGGCGCAGTGCTTCGCTATCGCGACGCGGGCTGGTGTCGGTGCGGCTGAGCGCGCGCGAGACAGTCATCTTCGACACACCCAGGTGGGCTGCCACATCGGCCATCGTGACCGCGCGCTGCGCCTGTGCTGGCTGGGGCGGTTTTGCCGGTCTTGCCGCTTTAGCCTTGGGGCGAGCCCGAACGCGCGGCGGGGTGGATCGTGCGGGCACGCGGTCTCTCCAAAGGTGTTGTCGGTCGGTTGGGCAAGGGCACGTGAACGCCATCCAGCACGCCGCACGGCCGCAGGTTCGGTGCGCCGAATTCTGCATCGCCCGCCGCGCCGAACGGGCGCGCGGCGGGCGGGGTAAATACCAGTTACCGGTAACTATTACGTCCCGAAAATGCCCACGAGCTTCCCTTCCAAGCGCGCCCTGCAAGGTCTTTTCAGGCTACCCATGGACTCCATTGAAGTCTTCGATTCGCGCCTGTCCCCTGTTGCCCAGGGTGCCAGTGCCTTGGCGCGCCTGTGCACAGGCGCAGTGTGGAGCGAAGGCCCGGTGTGGCTGCGTGAAACGGGCGAGCTGCTTTGGAGCGACATCCCGAACAACCGCATGCTGGCTTGGCAGCCGGCGCAGGGCATGCGTGTGTGGCGCGACGCGGTGGACTTCACCAACGGCCATGTTCGTGAGCGTGGGCGCGACGGCCAGCGCGATCGTGAGGGTGCCTTGCTGCACTGCTCGCATGGCCAGCGCGCCATCGTGCGCACGCAGCTTGACGCCCAGGGCCGCGCCTTGGGCGACGAGGTGCTGGTCGACCGCTACCAGGGCCGGCGCCTGAATTCACCCAACGACGTGGTTGTGAAGCGCGACGGCAGCATCTGGTTCACCGACCCGCCCTACGGCATCCTGTCCGACCGCGAGGGCCACCAGGCTGAGAGCGAGCTCGGCCGCTGCTACGTCTTCCGCTTCGACCCTACCCGCGGCGCATTGCGCATCGTCAGCGACTTTCTCGAAGAACCCAACGGCCTGGCCTTTTCGCCCGACGAGTCGGTGCTGTATGTCAGCGACACCTCGGCCGCACTGCGCACTGACGGCAGCGGCCACCACCATATCGTTGCCTTCGACGTGTGCGCCGGGCAGGACCTGGCCAACCCGCGCGTCTTCGCGGTGATCGAGCCAGGCCTGGCCGACGGCTTGCGGGTGGATGTGCACGGCTTCATCTACACCAGCAGCGCCGACAGCGTGCAGGTCTATCACGCGGACGGCACGCGCATGGGCCGCATTGCCGTGCCCGAAAAGGTGGGCAACCTGTGCTTCGGCGGCGTGGCCGGCAATGAGCTGTTTATTTGCGCCAGCAGCTCGCTGTACCGCATCGTGCTCAATACGCGTGGCGCCACACCATGACAGTTGCGCTGGCCCTGGAACACTGGCTGCTGACGCCGCTGAGTGGCCAAGCCCACGACACCATCGCGCCCTGGGCTTACTGGCATGCCCGCTGCATGGTGCTGGCCTGGGGCGTGCTGTTGCCGGTGGGGGCGCTGGTGGCGCGTTACCTGAAGGTCACGCCGCGCCAGCCATGGCCCGAGCAGCTGGACAACAAGTTTTGGTGGCACAGCCACCGTACGCTGCAATGGGCCGGCGTGCTGTTGATGTCGTTCGGTGTGGCGCTGGCGTGGGGGCAGGGCGCGGGCACTAGCGTGGCGGCGCGCATGCATGCCGTGGGCGGCTGGGCGCTAGTGCTGCTGGGCTGGTTGCAGGTGGTGGCGGGTCTGGCGCGTGGCAGCAGGGGCGGCCCCGGCAGCGAGCCATTGCGCGGTGACCACTACGACATGACGCCGTACCGCGTCGCCTTCGAGCGCATGCACAAGAGCCTGGGCTGGCTAGCGGTGCTGGCGGCGGTGGCCGTCATCGTGCTCGGCCTGCATGTGTCCGACGCACCGCGCTGGATGGCGTTGACGCTGGCCGCCTGGTGGTTGCTACTGGCCGGCCTGGCCTGGCGGTGGCAGCGCAGTGGCCGCTGCATCGATACCTACCAGGCCATCTGGGGCCCCGACCCCGTGCACCCCGGCAACCGCATGCGACCCACCGGCTGGGGTGTGTGGCGCCCTCTGGATTGAACGAGGACAGAGGCATCCTTCATGGCGGACCTTGAACTCAGACGACTCGTCAAACGCTTCGGCGATGTCACCGTCGTGGCGCAGTTGGACTTGTCGGTGGCGACGGGCGAATTCGTGGTGCTGCTGGGCGAATCGGGCTGCGGCAAGAGCACCACGCTGCGCATGGTGGCGGGGCTCGAAGAAGTGACCGAAGGCCAGGTGCTGATCGGCGGCAAGGACGTGACGCACGCCCATCCGATGGCGCGCGACATTGCCATGGTGTTCCAGAACTACGCGCTGTACCCGCACATGGACGTGGCCCAGAACATGTCCTTTGCGCTACGGCTGGCCGGCCGGCCCCGGCGTGAGATCGACGCCAAGGTGGCGACGGCGGCGAAGGTGCTGAACATCGAACACCTTCTCAAGCGCAAGCCCAAGGAACTGTCGGGCGGCCAGCGTCAGCGCGTCGCGATCGGCCGCGCGATCGTGCGCGAGCCACAAGTCTTCTTGTGTGACGAGCCGCTATCCCACCTGGACGCCAAGCTGCGCGGCCACCTGCGCGCTGAACTGGCGCTGCTGCACGAGCGCCTGGGCAAGACCACGCTGTACGTCACCCACGATCAGGTCGAGGCCATGACGCTGGCCAGCCGCATCGTCATCTTCGACCAGGGTCGCATCCAGCAGGTGGGCACGCCCAGTGAAGTCTTCCAGCGTCCCGCAACGCAGTTCGTGGCGGCCTTCATCGGCACGCCCACGATGAACCTGTTTGCGGCCCGGCTGGTCCTGAGCAGCGGCCGCAGCACGTTGCGTGGCACGGGCTTCGAGATGCCAGCGCCGCGCTGGCTGAGTGCGGCCAACACGCTGCCAGACCAAGCGCTGACGGTGGGCGTGCGGCCGCAGATGTTTCACACCGCACCGACCACCACAGCGCTGACGATCCAGGTCGATGTGGTCGAGTACCTGGGCACCGAAAGCCAGGTGGTCGGCCATGTGCAGGCAGCCGGTGGGCAACGGGTTTCGGTCACCGTGCCTGGCGACGCCAAGGGCCTGCTGCACAGCCATCTCGCGCTGGGCATTGAAGCCGACTCGGTGCACGTTTTCGACAGCACCAGCGGGCGCTCGTTGCGCCCGTGAAACCGTCCGCCTCTGATCCACCCAACCCGCCACCCAACCCGCCACGCAAGGAGACACACATGCAACGCAGAGACCTCATCAAGGGCGCCACCGCCACGGCGCTGGGCGCTGGCATTCCGTTCATCGCACGGGCACAGAACCGCTATGCCAAGTACGCCGGCCAGACCGTAACCATCAACATCCCAGCGCATCCGCACTACGACGCAATGGGCAAGATCCTGGCCGACTTCAGCAAAGAGACCGGCATCAAGGTTGAGGTCGACAAGCTCGCCATCGGCCGACTGAAAGAAAAGCAGTTGCTCGAGATGGCCAAACCCCAGGGTGACTACGACCTGGCCTGCTACATCGTGATGTGGAAGGGCGAGTACGTGTCGAAGAACCTGGTCCAGCCGCTGGAGCCCTTCTTCGCCAACGCCGCCCTGGCCGACCCCGCGTATGACATGAAAGACATCGTGCCCATCTACCTGGAAAACCTGGGCCTGGTGGGCGGCCCCAAGGGTTATCTGGCGGGCCCGGGCGCCAAGCTTTACGGCCTGCCCTACGGCGCAGAAACGTCGGTGCTGGGCTACCGCCGAGACATCTTTGCCAAGCACGACCTCAAGCCGCCGGAAAACTACGAACAGTTTGCCAAGGCGCTGCGCCTGCTGAAGGACAAAGAAGGCATCGGCGCGCTCACCTCGCGCGGCCAGGCCGGGCACCAGTGTGTGCATGCCTGGCTGCTGCACTTGAACCCGCTGGGCGGCCGCGTGTTTGACGACCAGTGGCGGCCAGTCTTCAACGACGCCAAAGGTGTGGCCGCACTGAAGTTCCTGCAAGAGGTGGTGGCCACGGGCCCGGCCGGCATTGCGGGCTTCGGCCAAGGTGAGGCCAACACCGCGTTCCTGCAAGGTCAGGCTGCCATGTACCTGGACTCGACGTCGCTGGCCGGTGTGGTGAAGGACCCCGCACGCAGCAAGGTGGTGGACAAGGTGAGCTGGGCGCTGCACCCGGCCGGCGTGCGGCGCGCGTCGCAGTCGGGTGGCCTGGGCCTGACGATCCCGAAGAACGCCAAGAATGCTGACGCTGCCTTCTTGCTGATGCAATGGCTGACCAGCAAAGCGCAGGACAAGGCCGTCACCCGACTGGGCGGCGCGCCGATGCGTAATTCGACATTGAGCGACGCCGACATCGTGCGCCAGTACCCCGAGTTCATCGTCTTCAAGGAAGCGCTCAAACACAGCAACCCCGACTGGCGGCCCATCATCCCGGTCTGGGACAAGATCAACGTGCAGGCACTCGGTGTGGGCATCAGCGAAGCGCTCACTGGCAAGAAGAGCGCCGAGGCCGCACTCAACGACATGGTGCCGCAGGTCACGGCCATCATGCGTGAGGGCGGCTACAAGATCTAAGCCCCACACGCAGCGCGCAACCCGCAACACGACCCCCGCCGCCTCCGATGAGAACCCCGCGCTGGGTACCCGCCCTGTACCTAGGCCCCGCCGTGCTGGTGATGGTGCTCGCCTGCCTGTACCCAGTGGTGTCCGCCTTTCAACTGGCGGGTTATGACTGGTCCATGGGCACGCCCTGGGCCAGCGCGCGCTGGGTCGGCTGGAACAACGTGTTGTCGGCATTCGCCAACCCGCGTGTCTGGAGCAGCCTGTTGACGACGCTGCTGTTTGCCGCCGTTTGCGTGTCTGCCGAGATGGTGCTGGGCATTGCGTTGGCGCTGGCGCTCGAGCACCCGGTGCGCGGCATGGCCGTGTTTCGCACGCTCTTCATCCTGCCCATGATGATTGCGCCCATCGCCGTGGGGCTGGTGTGGCGCTACATGTTCGACGCGCAGTTCGGCCTGATCAACGCGCTGCTGATGGCGGTGGGCCTGAACGCGCAGATCTGGCTGGCCGACCCGCGGCTTGCCTTCATCGCCATCGTCGTGGCCGACATCTGGCAGTGGACGCCCTTTGTCTTCATCATGATGATCGCCGCGCTGGCCGGTTTGGACGGCTCGGTGATCGAGGCCGCGCGCATCGACGGCGCGCGCTGGTGGCAGCAGACCTTCCTGGTCAAGCTGCCAATGGTGATGCACGTCATCGCCATCACCTTGATGATGCGGCTCATCGACGCTTTCCGCGTGCTCGAGGTGGTGTACGTGCTGACCTTTGGCGGGCCCGGCGACAGCACCGAGATCCTGGCGCTGCACATCTACAAGACCGCCTTCGTCGGCCAGCAGCTGGGCGTGGCTGCGGCCATCAGCGTGCTGCTGCTGCTGGTGGTGGCACTGCTGAGCTGGGGCGCGCTGCGCCTGAGCAACCCCATGAAAGGTGACGCGCGATGAGGCGGCCCATCTGGCTGGTTGCCGGCCACTACAGCATGCTCGTCGTGCTCGCCTGCCTGTGCTTGGCGCCGATCCTCGTGATCTTTGCCACCAGCCTGCGCCAGCAGGTGGACATCTTCGCCGCACCGCTGAACTTCATCTTCACACCGACCCTAGAAAACTACCGCGCCGTGTTGCAGGAAGACAAGTTCGACCGCTACCTGGGCAACAGCCTTTTCGTGGGCGTGGTGTCGACCGTCATCACGCTGGTGCTGGGCTGCATGGCCGCCTATGGGTTGGCGCGCTTTCGCTTCAAGGGCCGTAGCACCATTGCCTACACCACGCTGCTGCTGCGCACCGTGCCGCTGGCGGTGCTCGCGATTCCGGTGTTCCTGATCTGGAGCGAATGGCGGCTGGTCAACAGCCTGTGGGGGCTGGTGCTGCTGTACGTGGCGGTGAACCTGCCCTTCACCATCTGGCTGCTGTACGGCTTTGTGCTGCAGGTGCCGGTCGAGCTCGAAGAAGCGGCAGCCATCGACGGCTGCGGCCCACTGCGCGTATTCACCAAAGTACTGCTGCCACTGATGGCGCCGGGGCTGGCCGCAGCGTCGATCTTCACCTTCCGCATCACCTGGAACGAATTCATCCTGGCGCTGGTGCTCACCGACCGCCAGACACGCACGTTGCCCGTGGCGGCCAGCCTCTTCATCACGGACATGGGCGTGGACTGGGGCCGCGTGATGGCCATGGGCAGCTTGATCGCTATCCCGCCACTCATCTTCACTTTCGTGGCCGCGCGTCAAATCATCACCGGGCTGACGGCGGGAGCGGTCAAAGGTTGAGCTGCCGCAGAGTGCGTGGCAGGGCATCGCGTGCGAGCCCGCGCCACGTGCGCAAGCCCGGGCGAGTGGGGGGGGGCGATTGCCCCCAAGAAACATCACTCGATGTTCTGCACCTGCTCGCGCAGCTGCTCCACCGCCACCTTCATTTCTACCGAGATGTTGGTCAGCTCCAGCGCGGCGGACTTCGAGCCCAGGGTATTGGCTTCGCGCTGCAACTCCTGAATCAAGAAGTCCAGGCGTTTGCCGACTTCGCCGCCGCTCGTGAGCAAGCGTTCGATCTCGTCGAGGTGCGACTTCAAACGCGAGAGCTCTTCCGAGACATCAATGCGGATGGCGAAGGCCGTGGCCTCGTTCAGCGCGCGCTCTTGCAGTGCTTGCGCCGGCACGCTGCTGGCGGCACCGGCGGTGGCCAGCGCCTCGTTCCAGCGTTCGAGAAAACGCTGCTGCTGGCGGCGCACCACCTCGGGCACCAGTGGCTCGGCGGCACGCGAGAGTTCACGCAGTTTGGCGATGCGCTGCATCAAGGCCTCGACCAGCCGCGCGCCTTCGCGGGCGCGCGCCTCAATCAGGCCGGTGATGGCGCGTTTGGCGGCCGTTAGCGTGGCCTCGTCAAGCTTGGCCGGCGCGGCGGCATTGCGGCACCACTGCATGACCTCATTGACGCTCAGCGGCCGGGCTTGGGGTAGCCAGCCCAGCACGCTCGATTCAAGCCGCATCAAGCGATTGACTTGCTCGGGGCTGGGCTGCGGCCACTCGTCGGCGACGGTGCGCGTGGGTGTGATGCGCAGCTCCACTTTGCCGCGTCGCACCGCCGCAGTGACCAGCTCACGCAAGGCCGGCTCCAGGCCACGCAGCTCGTCGGGCAAACGTAAGGAAAGGTCAAGAAAGCGGCCGTTCACCGAGCGTATGTCGACGCTCACACCCTCTTGCGGCGAGCCTGCAGCGGGCACGGACGAGGCCGTGGCGTAACCGGTCATGCTGTAGACTGCCATCGCATCAACGCCCTATAGAAAACACCCATCGATTATGTCCAAGCCCAAGCCTGCCCCGCTGCCGTCGGGGACCGTGGTCGGGGGCTACACGATCGTGAAGAAGCTGGCCTCGGGCGGCTTCGGTGTGGTCTATCTCGCCGAGGGCGAAGGCCAGCACAACGTCGCCATCAAAGAGTACTTGCCGGCCTCACTGGCCGAGCGCTCACCGGGTGAGCTGACGCCGCGCGTCAAGCCCGACAAGCAGCCGCTGTACCGCCTGGGCCTGAAGAGCTTTTTCGAAGAAGGCCGCTCGCTGGCGCAGATCAGCCACCCCAGCGTGGTCTCGGTGCTGAACTTCTTTCGCGAGAACGAAACCGTCTACATGGTGATGAACTACCTGCAGGGTGACACCTTGCAGGACTTCATCGTCACCGCGCGCGACTTGAAGCGCGACAAGGTGTTCCGCGAGTCGACCATCCGCTCTCTCTTCGACGAAATCCTGCGCGGCTTGCGCATCGTGCACCAGCACAAGATGCTGCACCTGGACATCAAGCCGGCCAACATCTTCATCACCAACGACAACAAGGCCGTGATGCTCGACTTCGGCGCCGCGCGCGAAGTGCTGAGCAAAGAAGGCAACTTCATCCGCCCGATGTACACGCCCGGTTTTGCCGCCCCCGAGATGTACCGCCGCGACGGCACGCTGGGCCCGTGGACCGACATCTACGCCATCGGTGCGTGTCTGTATGCCTGCATGCAGGGCTACCCGCCCAACGACGCGCCGCAGCGCCTGGAGAAGGACCGCCTGGCGCTGAGCTTGTCAAGGCTGCGCAACATCTACTCCGACAACCTCATCGAAGTCACCGAGTGGTGCATGTCGCTGGACCCGCTGTCGCGCCCGCAAAGCGTCTTCGCGCTGCAAAAGGAGCTCTCGCGTGAGACCGAGCGGCGCTACACGAAGCTGACGTTTTCGGAACGCTTGAAGCTGCAACTGGAAACCTTGAAAGCCGGCGGGGGCAAGGCGTGAGGTTCTCGGTCTATCAAGTCAGCCGCCGCGGCGGCCGCGAGAAAAACGAAGACCGCATGGGCTATTGCTACACGCGCGACTCGGGCTTGTTTGCACTGGCCGACGGCATGGGCGGCCACCCCGAAGGCGAGGTCGCCGCGCAGATCGCCTTGCAAACACTTGCAGCGTTGTTTCAGCGCGAGGCCAAGCCCAGCTTAAAAGACCCGCTGCGCTTTTTGCACGACGCCATCTACAGCGGCCACCATCAGCTGCTACGTTATTCATCGGAGCGCAACTTGCCTGACACACCACGCACGACCATCGTGGCGTGCGTATTGCAGGGTAACGCGGCGTACTGGGCGCACTGCGGTGATTCACGCCTGTATCTGCTGCGCGGCGACAAGCTCGTGGCCCGCACACGCGACCATTCCTACACCGAGTTGCAAGAGGCGATGGCGCATGTCGTGCCGATCGGCGAGCGCTTCAACCGCAACGTGCTCTTCACCTGCCTGGGCAGCCCCGGCAAACCGGTGGTCGACACCGCCGGGCCCATGCTCTTGCAGCCCGGCGACCGTGTGATGTTGTGCTCTGACGGCCTGTGGGGGGCGGTGAGCGACAAGAACATCGCCGCGCAGATGGCCAAGCTGCCCATCGGCGAGGCCGTGCCCGAACTGGTGGAGTCGGCACTGCGTGAAGCCGGGCCCAAGAGCGACAACGTCACCGTGCTGACGGTGGAGTGGGAGTCCAGCGAAGACGGCGACAGCAAGAGCGGTGTCTCCACGCAGTCGCTGCACGACGATGTCTTCGCCTCGACGATCCAGGCCAGCATGGGCGACGCGCCGCTGGACGAGCTCGATGAAGCCGAGATCGAACGCTCGATCCGCGAGATCAACGAGGCCATCCAGCGCTCGTCGCGCAAGCGCCGCTAGTTCTGCAGCAGTGCCCG
Organism: Rubrivivax sp.; assembly: GCA_031373055.1. Classification (GTDB taxonomy): domain Bacteria; phylum Pseudomonadota; class Gammaproteobacteria; order Burkholderiales; family Burkholderiaceae_C; genus Rubrivivax. The sequence goes on from JANMMH010000345.1 coordinate 10,228, forward strand.
GCTGCGACCCTGCAGCTAACGACTGAAGCGAACCCACCAAGGAATCCATGAGCAACCAACGAACGGGCGGCCGCGCCGCCCATGCCCTGCGCCCGGTCACCTTGCAGCGCGGCTACACCCAGCATGCCGAAGGCTCGGTGCTGGTGAGCTTCGGCGCCAC
>JANMMH010000479.1:0-3329 GCA_031373055.1 Rubrivivax sp.
GCTGGCGAAAGCATCGGCCCGCCTGCGCTGAAGCGCGCGAGGTCGGTGCCGGCCTGCACATAGGCCGCACTGCCCGGTGCCATGCCCAGCGCACTGGCGAAGAAGAAGCTTCGCAGGCGCATCGAGCTCAGGCCCAGCAAAGGGTTGATGGCGAAGTAGGGCACGACAGGCGCCAGGCGCAGCGCCAACAGCATGAGCACGCCGTCGCGCGCGAGCGCACGCTCCAGCGGCGCCAGGCGCGCGCCGAAGCGGCGCTGCACGGCGCTGCGCGCAACATGGCGCGCCACCAGGAACGACACGGTGGCGCCACATGTGGACGCCAGCAGCACCAGCGCCGTGCCGCTCCACCAGCCAAAGCACAAACCCGCGCACAGCGCGAGCGCGCCGCAACCGGGCAAGGCCAGTGCCGAGAGAGCCGTGAAGAGCACGAAGTAGCCCAGCGCGAAGGGCAGCGGCGCGGCTTGATGCCAACCCACCAGCACGAGCTGCTGCTGGTGCAGCCAGGCGGCGTCAACCCCGGTCCAGGTACCGACCTCGCTGCAGCCCGCAAGGCACAGCATGGCGATGCCCAAGACGAGCAGGGGGATGGGGTGGGCGCGGCGCATGCAAGGGCTTGGATCGGTGATTGGGTCCGGGCTTGGGTCGGGGCTTGGGTCGGTCAATACGCGCCGATTCTTACGGCGGATGCTGATGGCCCGCATGTCAGCGCGTCAGCGTGCGCCGCCAGAGGTAGCTCAAGGCGTCAACCAGTGCTACCAAAAGCAGCATCGCGGCCAGGATGGTGGCCGTCTTGCCCATCTGAAACAGCCCCATGTGAAACGACAGCAGCTGGCCCAGGCCGCCGGCACCCACGACGCCCAGCACGGCGGCGGCGCGGATGTTGTTTTCCCAGCGGTACAGCGTGTAGCTCACCAACTGCGGCAGCACCTGTGGCAGCGTGGCATAGATGAAGATCAGCAGCGGACGCACACCCTGCGCGCGCAGCGCGTCGGCCGGGCCGGTGGGCGAATTCTCGATCGCCTCGGCAAAAAGCCGGCCGAGCACGCCGCTGGTGTGCAGCGCCAGCGCCAATGTGCCGGCAAAGGGCCCCAAGCCAGCGGAGATCAACAGAATCGCCGCCCACACCAGTTCGGGCACGGCGCGCAGCGCGTTGAGCACCAGCCTTGTGGGCGTGCGCGCCCAGGCGCGGTCCCCCGCATGGCGCCGGCTCGCGGGTAGGGCCAGCACGACACCGGCGATGGCCGCCAAGAGGGTGCCCAGCGCCGACATCGCCAGCGTCTCGGCCGCGCCAATGCCGACCTTGCGCAGGAAAGGCGCGCTCAGGTCGGGCGGAAAAAACTCGGCAACGAAGCGGCCCATGCTGCGCATGGCATCGAGCGAGAGGAACTGGGCCCATTGCAAGTCCAGCATGGCGAAGCTGGCGACCACCAGCACCAGCAGGCCCACGACCATCCAGCAGGCGCGGCAGCGCGCCGTGAAGAGTGGCGGGGGGAGCGGTGGTGAGACTCGCGGGGGCAGCGGTGGCGCGGCCTGCATCGTCATCAACCCAGGCTGCGGCGCAAGGCCGCACTCGCGCGGTCGGCCAGCGCCACCAGGCCCACAAACACCAGCAGCATGGTCGCGACTTCACCGCCGTTGAACATCTTCATCGAGTTGTCCATCTGTTGCCCCAGACCGCCCGCGCCGACAAAGCCGAGCACCACCGACGAGCGGATCGCACATTCCCAGCGGTAGACCGTATACGAGCTCAGCTCGGCGGCATTCCCCGGCAGCAGCGCGTAGAAAAAAGCTTGCGTGCGCGAGCTGCCGTTGCGCAGCAAGGTCTGGCTGGCGTGGGTGTCGCCGCTTTCCAGAATCTCGCTGTAGACCTTGCCCAGCATGCCGCCGTACGTCAGCGCGATGGCCAGCACGCCGGCGGTGGGCCCCAGGCCCACCACCCGCACGAAGACCAGCGCCCACACCAGCTCGGGCACGCTGCGCAGGACGATCAAACCCCAGCGCAAGGCTTGTCGCAACACCGCCGGCCCGCGCGCCATGCGGCCTGATAACGCTGAAACCGAAAGCACACGGGTCGACAGCAGCGTGAGTGGCCAAGCGATGAGCAGCGCCAGCGTGATGCCGGCCGTGGCGATGGCCACCGTGCGCCAGGTCTCACGCGCCACAAGGCGCAAGAACTCAAGCTCGAGCACGGGCGGCACGAAGCTGGCGATGAAGCGGCCGCTGATCTTCAGGTTGTTGGCTTCGAACAGGATCCAGGGCCTGAATTCGGTGGCCACCAAGAGCGGCCACAGCAGCAACAAGGCGCCGCCACCCCAGAGCACGCGGCCGCGCCAGGCGGGGTCGCGCAAGGGCACTAAAGTGGCGGTGTGTGCGCTCATCGGCAATGCATCACTACCGGCAAAGCTGGTGCCGGTGCTTCGTCAAAGGTCGCCGGCGCGGGGCCATGCAGTTCGTCTTCATGCTGCGCGTACAGCGCTGCCAGCCGCGCGGTTGTGACCTCCGCCGCGGGCAGATCGAAAGCCATCGCGCCATGGCGCAGGCCCACGATGCGCGGGAAAAATTTCAACGCCATCTCGACGTGGTGCAGCGTGGCCACCAAGGTGATGCCGCGTTCACGCGCAAGGGTGACCAAGGTTGCTAACGCCAGTTGTGCACGGGTTGGGTCCAAGGCCGAGAGCGGCTCGTCGATGAGCCACAGCCGCGCCGGGGCCAGCAGGGTGCGCGCCAGGCCGACCCGTTGGCGTTCGCCGCCCGAGAGGCGGTCGACGCGCTCAAAGAGTTTCTCGGCGAGATCGAACCCGGCCAGCGCTGCGTGTGCCGCCGCGATGCCACTGGGGTACAGCAGCGAGCGCAGGCTGGCCATCAGGCTCATGGCAGGCAGGCGCCCGGCGAGCACGGCCGTGACCACACGCTGGCGTGGTGGCAGCGGTGGCACCTGCGGCGCCAGAAAGAGGCGGCCACGAAGTCGCTGCAACTCGCGCCGCCGCAGCGCCCAGGGCGCCACGCCGTCGAGCTGCAAGCTGCCCGCACTGGGCGGCGTGGCGCAGGCCAGCACCTGCAAGAGTGTGGTCTTGCCCGCGCCCGAAGGCCCGATCACGGCCAGCTGCTCACCCGCGTCGACACGCAGGTTCAAGCCCTGCAAGGCGGCAGGTGCATCGGCCTTGGCAGCCGGGTGGCGCGCAAAGGCGCCGTGAAGTTCGAGCTTCAAGCCGCGTTGCCTGCGCGCTTATAGCAGGCCGGCACTGCGAGCCGCAGCTTCAATGCCCTTGTAGTTCTCGGGCTGCGTGGCGATGTAGCGCGTGGCGCGGTTCAGGCCCAGGATCTCCTTG
>JANMMH010000524.1:0-6457 GCA_031373055.1 Rubrivivax sp.
CTGCGGCACCAGCGCAGGCGGGGGTCAGTAGTGGTGGCTCTGAGTGGCTTGGGCGGCCTGCGCAGCGTGTTCGCCCGGGGTCAAAGTCTTCATCGAAAGCGCATGAATTTGTTCACGCATTCTATCGCCCAGGGCGGTGTAGACACGCTGGTGGCGGCGCACACGCGACAGGCCTTCGAACTCGCTTGACACGATGGTGGCGAAGAAGTGGCGGCCGTCGCCTTCAACCTCGACATGCTCGCAAGCCATGCCGGCGGCGACGAAGTCGCGGACCTCAGATGCAGTGGGATCAGACATGCTGCGATTGTCTCAGGATCGCAGCTTGTAGCCGCTGCGAAGCAAGTGCAGCGTCAATGCGGACACCGCCACGAAGCAGCTGCCCACGATGCTAAGGCTCAACCAGGGCGAGACGTCACTCACACCAAAAAAGCCATGGCGAAAGCCGTCGATCATGTAGAAAAACGGGTTCAGGTGGCTGACCTGCAACCACACCGCGGGCAGCGAATGCACGGAGTAGAAGACGCCCGACAAAAACGTCATCGGCATGATGATGAAGTTCTGGAAGGCCGCCATCTGGTCGAACTTTTCGGCCCACAAACCGGCGATAAGCCCCATCGCGCCGAGCATGCCAGCACCTAATGCCGCGAACACCAGGATCCAAAGCGGCTGCGTCAGATGTACAGGTGCAAACCACACGGTAACGATAAAGACCCCGCTACCCACCGCCAGCCCACGCACCATGGCCGCGCCCACATAGGCCACGAACCAGGCCCAATGCGTGAGCGGTGAGACGAGCAAGAAAACCAGGTTGCCGGTGATCTTGCTTTGCACGAGCGAGCTGCTGCTGTTGGCAAAAGCGTTTTGCAGCACGCTCATCATCACGAGGCCGGGGATGAGAAAGCTGGCGTAGCCCACGCCCGGATACACGTCGGCGTGCCCGGACAGCACGTGGCCGAATATGAGCAGGTACAACACGGCCGTTAGCACGGGCGCAGCCACGGTCTGGAAGCCCACCTTCCAGAAGCGCAGCACTTCCTTGTAGAGCAGTGTGGAGGCGCCGGCGAAGATCATGCGGCCACCTCGGTTTGCGCCCCGGCGCCTTGCATGATTTCGATGAACACGTCTTCCAGGTCGGCGCGGCCGATCTCCAGGTCTTCGACGCGCACCTTGGCCTGTCGCATCGCGGCCAGATGCGCCTCGACTTCGGCCGCGTCATGCGCCTTGAGCTGCACCACCCGCCCGGTGACGCGTGCCATGGGCGTTAGCACGGCGGGCAGGCTGTCATCGGTTTTGAAGCGCAGCATCGTGCTGGCGGTGCCGGCCAGCAAATTGGCGGTGTGGTCGAGTGCAACGACGCGGCCCTTCTTCAGCATCGCGATGCGCCCGCATAAGGCTTCGGCTTCTTCGAGGTAGTGCGTCGTCAAGAGCACGGTGTGGCCTTCCTTGTTCAACCGCGCGATGAACTGCCACAGCGTCTGGCGCAACTCGACATCGACGCCGGCCGTGGGCTCGTCCAGCACAATGACGGCGGGCTTGTGCACGAGCGCCTGTGCCACCAGCACACGGCGCTTCATGCCGCCCGAGAGCTGACGCATGTTGGCGCCGGCCTTGTCGGCCAGGCCCAGGTTGTCCAGCAGCTCGTCGATCCAGGCGTCGTTGTGGCGGATGCCGAAATAGCCGCTCTGGATGCGCAGCGTTTCGCGCACCGAAAAGAAGGGGTCGAAGACCAGCTCTTGCGGCACGATGCCCAGCGCTTTGCGCGCGGCCACGGGCTCAGTGGCGACATCGTGGCCCATCACCACCGCGTGCCCTTGGCTGGCGCTGGTGAGGCCCGCCAGCACCGAGATCAGCGTCGTCTTGCCGGCGCCATTGGGACCGAGCAGGCCGAAGAATTCGCCCTCTTCGATGTCGAAGGACACGTCGTCCAGTGCTTGGAAGCTGCCTCGTGAGTTTTGATAGGTCTTGCTGACATGTTGGAAGCGAACGGCGGGCATGGCCGGGATTGTAGGGAGCGTGTTTGTGTTGCCCTCCCGGCGTGGGTGCCAAGGCGCCGGTGGTTTAGCATGGCTTGTATTCAGGAGACCGCCATGCAAACCCGTCGAGAAGTGTTGTCCCATTCGGTCCAGGTCGCCACGATGCTCAGCGCGCTGGGCCTCATGCCCGGCCTGGCGCAGGCCCAGGCGGCGCCCTACAACACGGCAGCCTTCGCCGCCAAGACCATGGCCGAGTTGACGAAGTCGCTGGGCGTGGCCGCGCCTACCGAGAGCAAGGACGTCAGCGTCACCGGCCCCGACATCGCCGAAAACGGCGCCGTCGTGCCCTTGGGTGCGGCAAGCACGCTTCCCGAGGTCAAGCGCTTGTTGCTCTTGGTGGAGAAAAACCCGTCGATGCTGGCGGCGATGTTCGATATCCACGACGCCATCGACGCCAACGTCAGCACGCGCGTGAAGATGGGCCAGTCGTCCAACGTCTATGCCGTGGCCATCATGGGCGACGGCAAAGTGCTGTTCGCGCAGAAAGAAGTCAAGGTCACGTTGGGCGGTTGCGGCGGCTGAGCCCCCGCTGACTTCGGCATCCACAGCGTTTCAAAGTTCAAGGAGATCACCATGGCAGACCCGATGCGCATTCGCGCCCAAGTTGCTGGCGACAAGGCCACCGTTCGTGTGCTCATGAGCCACGAGATGGAAACCGGCCAGCGCCGCGACGCCGCTGGCAAAGTCATCCCCGCCTGGCACATCCAGGAGGTGATGGCACAACATAACGGCAAAACGGTGCTGACAGCCCAGTGGGGCCCGGCAGTGTCGAAAAACCCGTTCATGCAGTTTGTGGTTAAAGGCGCCAAGGCCGGCGACAAGATCAGCGTGACCTGGGTTGATAACAAGGGAGATAAGCGCACTGACGAGGCGACGGTCTCTTGAGCCGCGCCGCAAGCGTGCGCCGAAGCACGCGCATGAAGCAGCTCTGTGTCGCCGCCGCGCTGCTGGTTTCGCTGGCCACCTGGGCGCAGCCCAAGTCAGCCGCCGACGGCATTGCCGAGTACCGCAAGATGCTCGAAGACGGCAACCCTGCCGAGCTGTTTGAAGCCAAGGGCGAAGCGCTGTGGTCGCAAAAGCGCGGCCCGAGAAACGCGTCGCTAGAGCAATGCGACCTGGGCAAAGGCGCGGGCAAGGTCAAGGGCGCGTTTGTCGAGCTCCCGCGCTACTTTGCCGACACCAAGCGCGTGCAAGACCTGGAGTCGCGCCTGCTCACGTGCATGGAAGTGCTGCAAGGCTTCAGCGCCGCGGAGATCGCCAAGACGCCTTTCGGCCGCGGCGAGCAAAACAACATCGAAGGTCTGGTGGCGTGGATTGCTGCCGAGTCGCGCGGCATGAGGTTCAGCCTGCCGCAAGGCCATGCCGATGAGCGCACGATGCTGGAGCTGGGCCGACGTGCCTTTTACATGCGCGCCGGGCCCTACGATTTTTCTTGCGCGTCGTGCCACGGGGAAGCCGGCAAACGCATCCGTCTGCAAGACCTGCCCGAGCTGACGAAGAACCCTGGCGACGGCATTGGCTTCGCCGCGTGGCCGGCCTACCGCGTCAGCAGTGGCGAGCTCTGGGGCATGCAGCGCCGGCTCAACGACTGCTACCGCCAGCAGCGCTTCCCATTCCCCGGATATGCCTCTGACGTGACCATCGCGCTGGGCGTTTACATGGGCGTCAACGCCAAGGGTGCGGCGTCGATCGCACCGGCACTCAAGCGCTGAAGGCAAGGCCGATGAACCTCATGAAATCTCGCTTGATGGCCGTCGCAGGCCTGAGCTTCGCGCTGGCCCTGGCCGGCTGCGCGAGCCTGGCTCCTGCGCCTGACTACAACGCCCTGTTCGGGCTGATGATCAAAGGCTCCTTCCGCGACCAAGGCATCGCCACCGTTGATCGCTTGCAGCAAGACGCGGCGAATGCCGAATGCTCGGCCGCCGCCGGGAAACCCTTGCCCGAAGCGCGCGCGCAGGCCATCACTGCGGCCAATCTCGCGACGGTGAAGCTGCCCGCGGACGGCAAGTTCATCGGCGACTGGCGCGAAGGCGAACGGCTCGCGCAAAACGGTCGCGGCATGACCTGGACCGACGCTTCGGCCGCCACCAGTTCCAACGGTGGCAATTGCTACAACTGCCACCAAATCAGCCCGACTGAGATCTCCTTCGGCACCATCGGTCCGAGCCTGCTGAACTACGGCAAGGTGCGTGGCGTCACCGACCCGGCCAGCCCCGTTTCCAGCGGCATCGTGCAGTACACGTGGACCAAGCTCTACAACGCCAAGGCCTACAACGCGTGCTCGGACATGCCGCGCTTTGGCCACGGCAAGATGCTCGACGAAGCGCAGCTCAAGCACCTGATGGCGCTGCTGCTGGACCCGAGCTCGCCGGTGAACCGCTAGGACTCGGGGTGACCGCTATCGCTGCAGGTGGGCTGACATAGAACATCGGTAGTTGCGAATAGAATCACGCACCGTCGCACCGCAACATCAGCCCGGAGTGCCGCATGAACCGCAAGAGCAGCGAAGACCAGGTGTTCGACTCCGTCGCCGAATTGTTCGGCGTGCTGTCGACACCCATCCGCCTGAAGATCATCAGCGCGGTGTGCAATGGCGAAAAAAACGTCTCCGAGCTGCTGGCCGAAATCGAGACCACGCAGCCCAACATGTCGCAGCACCTGAGCATGCTTTACCGCAGCGGTGTGCTGGCCAAGCGCCGCGAAGGCACGCAGATGTACTACCGGCTGCAAAGCGAGCGCGTGGCCACGCTGTGCCGCGCGGTGTGCACGCAGGTGGCCATCGAGCTTGACGGCGATACACCGCTGGACCCCGCCGACCGCCTGGTACAGGCCATGCACCGCTGAGCCGGCCTTGTGAGCGGGCGGCTCACAGGCCGCGCCGCAGAGTGTCCCAAGCCTGCGCCAGCGCCGCACGATGCGCCGGCGCAGCAATCGCCAGCAAGGCCTGCGCACGCCGCTCCAGCGTCAAACCACGAAGTTCAGCCACGCCATGCTCGGTGACCACCGTGTCGGCCAGGCTGCGGGGCAGGGTGCACAGGGCCTGATCACTCAACACCGGCACGATGCGTGAGATGCGCCCCTGCGCGGTGGTGGCAGGTAAGCAAATCACCAGCCGGCCGCCCGGCGAGGCCTGCGCACCCAGCGCAAACGCCATCAAGCCACCGGCGCCGGCCTGGATGGCACCTTGCACGCGCTCGGCGTTGACCTGGCCGAAGAGGTCGACCTCCACCGCCGCGTTGATGGCCACGAAGCGCGGGGTCTGCGCGATGGCCGCCGGGCTGTGCGTGTGCGAGATGTCGGTCATCCACAGCTGCGGCAAACGCACGGCGAAGTCGTGCAGCGCGGCGTCGCCTAACACGACACCGGTGGTGACACGGGCGTCTTCATCCAAAGCCCCCGCCAGCGCCAAGGTGCGCAGCGCGCTTGCGGCCATGCCAGCGTGAAAACGCAGCCGGCGGTGGCCGGTCAGCGCCCCGGCCAGGGCCAGCGGAATGGCGCCAATGCCGAATTGCAGCGTCGAGCCGTCGCGCACCAGGCCCGCGACATGGGCGCCGATGCGCGCTTCGATCTCACCGCCACCGCGTTCAATGAACGTTAGCAGGGGCTGCTCGGCGTGCACCGCAGCGTCCAGCTCTGACACATGCACACGAAAGCTGCCTGCCGTGCGCGGCATGGCCGGGTTGATGTGCGCCACGCGTCGGCGCGCGCGCGGCCACACCAGCGGCAAGAAGTCGCTGGCCAGACCCGGGCTGCAATAGCCCTGCGCGTCGGGCGCGCTCAGGTGTGCGACAGCCAGATCAAACGGTGGCATCTCGCGCAGCAGGCGCTGCACGCCCAGGTAGTCAAGCCCCAGCAATTGCGCGCGCCCGCTGGCCAGACCCTCGCGCATCGCCGCCGTCATGAAGATGCTGCGCTGGCGCGCTTGTGGGTGCAGCGCCAGGTAGTCGTTGCCGTCGATGCCCGGGAACTGCATGGCCGTGAAGCTCACGCCGCTGGCGCGCTCGGGATCGGCCGCCAGCGCCGCGTGCAAGAGCGTCGACTCGCCCGTGAGCGTGGGGGCCCACACGTGCATGCCTGCGCGCAGGCCTTCAAGCAGTCTCTTCATGGTGGCGTTCTACCATTGACGCCATGACCCATCTCGACATCGCCATCCTGGGCGCCGGCATTGCCGGCGCGTCACTCGCCTACCGGCTTGCGGGCACGCGCAGCGTGGTGCTGCTGGAGCGAGAAGCGCAGCCAGGCATGCACACCACCGGTCGTTCGGCCGCGCTCTTCGAAGAGACCTACGGCCCACCGGCCGCGCGTGCGCTCACGCGCGCCAGCCGCGACTTCTATGCGCAGCCGCCAGCGGGTTTTTGCGACGCGCCCTTGCTCACGCCGCGCGGCTTGCTCTACGTTGCGACCCACGAGCAAGGCGCGCTGCT
>JANMMH010000538.1:0-4036 GCA_031373055.1 Rubrivivax sp.
GCCCAGCACGTTCTCGGCAGGCACTTCAACATCGACGAACACCATCTCGCCGGTGTGGCTGCCACGCATGCCCAGCTTGTCAAGCTTTTGCGCGGTGCTGAAGCCCTTCATGCCCTTTTCGACGATGAAGGCGGTGACGCCCCGCGCACCCAGCTCGGGCTCGGTCTTGGCGTAGACCACCATGGTGTCGGCGTCGGGGCCGTTGGTGATCCACATCTTGCTGCCGTTCAAGACGTAGTGGCCGCCCGTCTCCACCGCCTTGAGCTTCATGCTGATGACGTCGCTGCCCGCACCCGGCTCGCTCATGGCCAGTGCGCCCACGTGTTCGCCGCTGATGAGCTTGGGCAGGTACCTGGCCTTTTGCGCCGCGCTGCCATTGCGCTTGAGCTGGTTCACGCACAGGTTGCTGTGCGCGCCGTAACTCAGGCCGATGCTGGCGCTGGCGCGGCTGATCTCTTCCATGGCCACCATGTGCGCCAGGTAGCCCATGCCGGCGCCGCCGTCTTCTTCCGGCACGGTGATGCCGAGCACGCCAAGCTCGCCCATCTTGCGCCACAGGTCCATGGGGAACTGGTCGTTCTTGTCGATGTCGTGCGCGCGCGGTGCGATCTCGGCTTGGGCGAAGGTTCGCACCGCGTCACGCAATGCGTCGATGTCTTCGCCGAGCTGAAAGTCCAGGCCTGGCAGGTTCATGGCGGGTCCTTGATGGGTGGCTGCAAGCCATCATAGCCACGCGCCTCGTTAGACTGCGCTGCCCGTTGACGCAGAGCTCAACGCCACCACGCGAGCAACTGCGAGACCATGGCCAACGCCCAAGAGAGCGCCCTGCATTACCGCTTCGGCGACAACCTGCCCGAGATCGGCGCCACGCTCGAAGTGGCCAGCGGCGTGCGCTGGCTGCGCATGAAGCTGCCCTTCGCGCTGGACCACATCAACCTGTGGCTGCTGCGTGACGAATACCAGGGCAAGAGCGGCTGGACGGCGGTGGACTGTGGCATCGACAACGCCGACACGCGCGCAGCCTGGCAGCGAGTGTTGGCCAGCCCCGAGCTGCAAGGCTTGCCGCTCTTGCGCGTGGTCGTCACGCACATGCACCCCGACCACATTGGCCTGGCGCACTGGTTGACGGCTGAGGCCAGCACCGCCATGCATGAGTGCCGCTTGTGGATCAGCGCCACCGACTGGAACGCGGCCTGCATGGCCAGCCAGTCCACCACCGGCATGGGCGGCGATAGCGCGGCCGACTTCCTCGCGATGCACGGCCTGGCCGACCCAGACCAGCTCAGCCAGGTGCGCGGGCGGCGCAATTACTTCGCCAACCTTGTGCCCAAAGTGCCACGGCGCTTTCGTCGCTTGATGGACGCCATGGTGCTAACGATCAACGGGCGCGCATGGCTGTGCATTTCGGGCTACGGTCACGCGCCCGAGCACATGGCGCTGTACTGCGCTGAACTCGGTGTGTTGATCTCGGGCGACATGGTGTTGCCGCGCATTTCCACCAACGTCAGCGTCATCGACATCGAGCCCGAGGCCGACCCGCTGCCGCTGTACCTGTCGTCGATCAAGCGCTTTCTGGCCTTGCCTGCCAGCACACTGGTGCTGCCTTCGCACGGCAAGCCCTTTGCGGGACTGCACGAGCGCATTGGCCAGCTGGTGCAGCACCACGACGAGCGCTTTGCCGAGGTCATCGAAGCCTGCGCGCGCGCGCCACAAAGCGCCGCGGCACTGCTGCCCGTACTTTTCAAGCGCGCGCTTGACGTGCACCAGACGACGTTTGCCATGGGCGAGTCGATCGCGCATCTGCATGCGCTGGCCTCGATGGGCAAGATCGCCGGGCGCGTGCATAGCGACGGTGTGATGCGCTTTGCGCCGGTGGCCTAGGCAAGTTCGGCGGCACAAACAAGATCGGCGGTGGACCCTGGGTTCCACCGCCGCTTGCTCTATTTCTTCTTCGTCCGTCCCTGAAGCCGTCGCTGACAGCGTCTGGCCACAGTGTGCATGCGCGAGCTGTTCGGCACATCCCCCAAAGGTGGGAGATGCCGAGCGTTTGACCTCAAAGTGCAGCCGCCCAGGCGCCGCGATCACCGGCAACGCTGTGGGCAGGCCGATCTGGCCGATGGCCGAGCTGTCGTGCTGCGCGCAGTCCTGTCCAGCGGCTACCATTTAGGCCCCAACACCGAGAAAGTGAACCATGACAAGCGCTGCTCGTGCTGAACTCTCCCCATCAAAGCGGCCTAAAAAAACGCGACCCAGCGCCAAGTCCGTTCGCTCGAAGGCGAGTGCCAAAAAGCGCGCCAAGAAGTCAGCGACCAACGTCGCCATCGCGACGGAACTTGCGCCTGCGGTGGCCATCGCGTTGTTGGACAAGTCCGAACAGCCACCCGGCGCTGCGGCGCCGGCGCTGGACTGTCTGGCAGCCGGTGCAGCGCCTTCGGAGAACGAGGGCAAGGTGCGCGTGCAACTTCTGTTTGAAAACGGGGCGGTCCTGCCGGTCGAAATGAGCAACGCTGCGGGAGCTGCGCTCTCCAAGGGGCTGGCCCAGGAACTTCCCAAGAAGTAGGCCGTGGTTGGGCAAGGCCGGCGTTCGTATTGCCTATCCTCCCCGAGCTGAACAAACCGCCCTGCGAACTGATTCAACGCGGTTCTTAGCTTCAGTCGAGGGCGGGCAACACGTGGTCGCGCAGTGTGCCCAGGGCCTGCTCGTAGTCGGGCAGCACGGAGCGCACCACGCCCCAAAAGGCGGCGCTATGGTTCATCTCGCGCAGGTGTGCCAGTTCATGCGTGACGACGTAGTCGATCACTGGCAGGGCAAAGTGCACCAGACGCCAGTTCAGGCGGATCGAGCCGTCGGCGCTGGCGCTGCCCCAGCGTGTGGCCGCCGAGCTCAGGCTCAGGCGCTTGATGCGCACATGGAGCTGCTGGGCGAAATGGGCGCAGCGTTCTTCAAAAATGCGCCGCGCCTGGCGCTGCAACCAGCTCTGCACGGCCTCGCGAATCTGCGCGGGCTGCGCGTGCTGTGGCAAGCCGATGTGCAGCGTGAGGTGGGTGACGCCGGGCAATGCGTGGTTTGCTGTTTCGAGCACCGCGCCGGTGACGCGTGGGTCGAGCACGACGATGACCTGTTCGCCCAGGAAGGGGATGGTCGTGCCGTCGCGCCAATCCACGCGTGCGGCGGCGATGCGGTGCGAGCGTTCGCGCTGCTCTTGCAGCTTGCGCAGGATCCACGTCGACTTCTCGCGCAGCGCGGCTTCGATCTCGGCCAACCCCACCCAGCGTGGCGCGCTCACTGCCAGGCCTTCGGGGCCGATCACGAAGCCGATGCTGCGCCGGCGCGCGCGGCGCAGGGCGTAGGGCACACGGTGTTCGCCTAGGCTGACTTCACGCGTGCCGGGTGCGGCTTGCGGCTGGGCCGATGGCGCTGCGGGTGTGGGCGCCAAGACCGTCGGCGGCGGCGCTAGGTACGCGGGCATCGGCGCTGGCTCATCGAACAGCGACATCTGCGCGGGTTCGAGTCGCTGGGCGGCCATGCGTTCTAAAGGCATGGGCGCGGATTGTAGGAAGGCTTGGCGACAGTCTTCACACGGGTGGCGCGTTGACGTAAGCCTCAGGGTCCAGCCGGCGCATCTCGGTCTCGATCCACTGCTGCACGTCTTGCGTCAGCGACTCGGCGTCGCGGCCGACCGAGACGATGGGTGGCCCGAGTGAGATGTCGATGGTGCCGGGGCGGATCAGAAAACTCTTGCGTGGCCAGCACTTCGCCGAGGTCACTGCGATCGGCACGATGGGCACGCCCGCCGCAATGGCCAGACGCGAGGCGCCGGTCTTGTAGGTGCCTTGCCGGCCACGCGGGATGCGGGTGCCTTCGGGAAACATGATGACCCACACACCTTGTGCGAAGAGCCGCTTGCCTTGTTCGGCCACCAGGTTCCAGGCCTGCGCGCGCTTGCTGCGGTCGATGTGGATCATGTCCATGCGCGACATCGCCCAGCCAAAAAACGGGATGTAGATCAGCTCGCGCTTGAAGACGTAGGCCAGT
>JANMMH010000544.1:0-3839 GCA_031373055.1 Rubrivivax sp.
TGCGCAGCGCCAAGGCTGCACCGCGCTTTCAGGTGCTCAAGCTCAAGAGCGATGCCACGAGCCTCGCCCAAGCCGAACTCGTGGTGCCGCAGAGCGGCGCCGTCATCACCCGCATCGCCGGCGCGCGCGACGGCCTGTACCTGACGCGGCGCAACGGCGTGAACAGCGCGCTGTGGCGGCTGCCGACTCGTGGCGGCAAGCTCGAAGCGGTGCCGCTGCCGCAGACGGGCAGCGTGGGCATTCGCCAGGCCACCCGCCAAGCCGACGGCGTGGTCGCTAGCGTGGCCTCGTGGACCCGCGCGAGCGTTGACTATCACTGGCAGCCGGCTGTTCAAACTGCCGCTCAGCGCGCCACGCCCGTGCAGCTGGCGATGGCTGGCAAATTCGACGCGCCCGCAGGCATCGAGTCGCGCGAAGTCATGGTCAAGAGCCACGACGGCGTGATGGTGCCGGCGTCCATCATTTCGCGCAGCGGGCTCAAGCTCGACGGCAGCCATCCGACCATCGTTTATGGCTACGGCGCCTATGGGCTCGTCGAGTCTCCCGGCTTTGGCGCGACGCTGCTGGCCTGGCTGGAGCAAGGCGGCGTCTACGTTTACGCGCACGTGCGCGGTGGTGGTGTGTTTGGCGACGACTGGCACAAGGCCGGCTACAAGGCGAGCAAGCCCAACACCTGGAAAGACGGCATTGCGGTGGCCGAGTGGTTGGTCGCCAACGGCTACACCTCCGCTCAAAAGTTAGGCATCTACGGCGGCAGTGCTGGCGGCATTTTTGTGGGCCGCGCCATCACCGAGCGCCCCGACTTGTTTGCCGCCGCCGTGCCCTCGGTGCCGGTGCTCGACACCGTGCGCAAAGAGCTGAGCGCCAACGGTGTGGCCAACGTGCCCGAGTTCGGCACGGTGGCCAGGCAAGACGAGTTCCGCGCGCTGCTGGCCATGAGCAGCTACCACGCGCTCAAGGACGGCACACGCTACCCGGCGGTGATGCTCACGCATGGCGTCAACGACATCCGCGTCGACGTCTGGCAATCAGCCAAGTTCGCCGCGCGACTGAGCGCCGCGCAGGGGTCTGACAAGCCGGTCTTGATGCGCCTGGAATACGAAGGCGGCCACGGCGCCGGCAGCTCACGCTTGCAGGCGCAAGAGCGCCAGGCGGACATCTGGGCGTTTTTCCTGTGGCAGTTTGGTGTGGCGGGGTTTGCGCCGCGTGGGGTGCAGTGAGGGGTGTCGACCTTCGGGTGGTAGCGCGAAGGGCCGTTCGCGACCCTGAAGAGACACTCACTGCCCTGGATTGACCGCCGCGAAGCCGTCGCTCGCGCGGGCTTCTCGCGCCTGGCTCAGAGTGTCCGGCGCCTGCGCTGCCGGCCGCTGCATGAACTCCTGAACTCCAGCGGCGACATCACCGGATGCTTGGTGCCGTCGCGCTAGGCTGTCTTGAGCTTGAGCACCACCTGTTCGACGGCGTTGGTCTGTACGCGTTCGTTGGCCAACTCTGGGCGGGTGATGTAGGGGCACAGTTGTTCCAGCGCTTTGCGGTCGTCGGCCGCGCAGCGTACGGCAGCGTGCAAGCTGAAGCCGTTCCTGTCGGCGCACAGCGTTTGCTTGAAGTCCGCGTCCCTGGGCATTGCGCCCTTCTCCGTCAGCGCCTTCTGCCCCGCTCGTGGCCCGAAGGCGATGCGGTAAGTACACGCCGCAGCCTGCAGTGGCCTGAGCACGCGGGCTTCATCTGAATCGCCGTCGCTGTCGGCCATGTAGGTCGAACCATCTTCTTCGACCAACACCCCCCGACGGGCGAGCAGCTTCATCGTGCGGGTGATGATCTTGCGCAACACCGACTCCAATGCTTCGTCAGCTGGCTCGGGAACTTCGACGAACTCCGGCGTCCCGTCAATGCCGCGCCGGTACACGCCGTCCAGAACCAGGCAGTGAAGGTGAAAAGGGCGTTTGAAAACCCTCCCCTCCGCAGAACGACAACAAGCCGCCGGGTAACATTCCTTCGTGAGGCAACACGGCGGCCAAGATAATTGACGCTGGCCACCCGTGAATGGTGGTGCAGAGTGCTGACGACCGGGCGAGCGTCGGCGCAGCCTGCGTCGACAAGGGCCATCCCGCTACGGCGTGAGCGGGTGTCATTTTTTTTTACAGTTCTGCCGCCTCCCACCGCGTCACTCGTCTAACCACATGACTCTTATGTAATTTATGTACATGGCGTGAATGTTGCTCCATATCCGGCAGTGACAAGTGGGTCACCAATCTCTCCAACAGTGTGGTAGCCGGAATTCCGGCGACTACCTGCGGCGGGTGATTTGCTAGCGGCTTCCGCTGCCTTACCGGCGCCGGAGCAGTCCATTACTTGATGACGATTAGGAGATCTCCAATGCGTTCACGTCCATGCGCGATGGTAGCCGTCGCACTGCTGTTTGCAGCCAGCGGCGCTTCTGCGGGCCTTGTCACTTTTGCAAACCCCACTCCGATCACGATTCCCGCAGCGGGAACTTCTGGAATTGCAAACCCCTACGCTTCCAACATCGTTGTATCCGGGTTCTCGGGCAGCATCACGAAAGTGACTTTGTCGCTTTTCGGGTTGAGCCATACCTTCCCCGACGATATCGACATCCTGCTTGTCGGTCCGGGGGGCCAGAACGCCATCGTCATGTCGGATGTGGGGACAACCCTTGACGTTGTTTCCATCAATCTCACTCTCGACGACGATGCGGCGAGCGCGCTTCCCGATGCGGCCCAACTTGTCTCAGGAACCTTCAGGCCGACAAATATCGGGGCGGGGGATACTTTTCCCGCGCCCGCGCCTGCACCTTTGGGGGGGTCGGCGTTGAGCGTATTTACTGGCACGGGTGCCAACGGAACCTGGTCGCTGTATGTCGTGGACGACCTCGGAGGCGACATTGGCAGCCTCGCCGGTGGGTGGGCGCTGAATTTCACAACACCTACCGCAGACGTCCCAGAGCCATCCTCCGCACTGTTGCTCGGTGCAGGCTTGGCTGCACTGGTGGCCCGCACGCGCCGCAGGGAAACGAAAGCGTAGCCTGAGCTGGAGGATAGGCTTTTCAAACGCCCTTTTTCCTTCCCCATGGCACCCCGTACACGACAGAGCACGGCGCTTGATGCGCTTGAATCTGACTTCGGAGGTGGCTGCAGTCTGTTGAGCGTTGACGCCGCCTCCGAAATTCGTCCTTCTTAGCCGCCGTTTAAGGGTTATCCCTGGTCCACAGGGCACTTCCACATATCCCGCAAACCCGCCGACGCAGCCGATTCCACCGGCCCCTGGTGCTGGGTCGCCTGAACGGTCACGGTTGGGCAGCCTCAGGCCGCTTGAAGCGCCTGGCCACGGGCTGGCGCCCGAGGCGGTGCCCGTGCCTGCAGCCCCAGGTGCGTGAGGATCTTCTCGATTGCCGGCTGCTTCAGGATGGCCGCGATGATCTTCAGCTCGCCGCAGCAGTTCGGGCAATGCTCCATGCCGGGATCGAACACGCCGTATATCCCGGCCAGGTCAGAATCTTCGACTGAACTGCTCGATCCAGCCGCACGCCAGTGCCCGCAAATGGCCGACAGTGTGCGTTCGGTCTGCGCGAGGCGAACTCCGCCTGTGCACTAACGTTTTGGCACTTTGGGTGCAACACGCTAGCGCTCAAGTTAACGCCCAAACTAAGTGCCTTCGAACACGGGCCGCGTCTTCCCCACAAAACCCTCATAAGCCCGCCTGAAGTCACCCGTCAACATGCACAGCGCCTGCGCCTGCGCTTCGGCCTCAATCGCCTGGTCGATGCCCATGGCCCACTCTTGATGCAGCATGGTTTTGGTCATGCCGTTGGCAAAACTCGG
>JANMMH010000358.1:0-3917 GCA_031373055.1 Rubrivivax sp.
GAGGCCGCCTTCGCGCGCCAGCAGCGCTTCGCCGGTGACGACGACACGCGCCTGGCTGCCCTGCACCGCATCGCAACTGCGGCGCCGTCCATCGCCATGGCCAGCCGCGGCGGCTACGGTCTGACGCGTTTGCTTGATCGCATCGACTGGCCTCTGATTCGCCGCAGTGTTGAAGCCGGCACACGCTGGGTTGGCCACAGCGACATGACGGCCTTGCAGCTCGGGCTCTTGGCCAAGACGGGCGGCGGCATCACTTGGGCCGGCCCGCTGGCGGCTGACGATTTTGGCCGCAGCATGGAGGCCGGTGGCGTCGACGACGTCACCCGTGACTGCTTCGTTGAAGCCATGAGCGGCGCGCTCGAAGCCGTGGGCTTTCGCACCGAGGCCGGCTTTGATGGCCTGGACCTCAAAGGCCAGCTCTGGGGTGGCAACCTCAGCATGCTGTGCTCGCTGCTGGGCACGCCTTACTGGCCGCGCATCAAGGGCGGCGTGCTCTTTCTTGAAGACGTGAACGAGCACCCGTACCGCGTGGAGCGCTGCCTTTTGCAGCTTCGCCAGGCGGGCGTGCTGGGCGCGCAAAAGGCGGTGCTGCTGGGGGCCTTCAGCGCCTGGAAGGCCGCCGCTCACGATGGTGGTTATTCGCTCAAGACGGTGGTGGCGCGGCTGCGCACGGTCTGCGCCACGCCCATCCTCACCGGCCTGCCTTTCGGCCACGTCAACCCCAAGGTAACGATGCCGGTGGGCGCCAACGTGCACTTGCTGGTGGACGGGCGCAATGCCATGGTCGGTTGGTAGCTAACATCCACCTTCATCGCCAAGCCACCCGACCTCGATGCTTTTCTTGCACCGCTTTCGCCTCGCCATCACGTCAGTGGCCCTCTTGTTGAGCGTTAGCGCCTGCAACAACAACCCCTGGCCGAGCGACGGCGCGGCGAGCAATACGCTGTACACGGCGGTGAACGAGAGCTCGCCGCGTCACCTGGATCCCACGGCGTCGTACTGGTCCAATGACACGCCCTACACCTACCAAATCTACGAGCCGCCCTACGGCTACCACTACCTCAAGCGGCCCTATCAACTGATCCCGAAGAGTGCGCGTGAAGTGGTGGCGCCGCGCTATGTCGACAAAGACGGCAAGCCACTGCCCGACGACGCGCCCAGTGAGTTGGTGGCCGAGAGCATTTACGACGTCCCCATTAAGACCGGCATCCTCTACCAGCCGCACCCGGCGTTTGCCAAGGATGACAAGGGCCAGCACCGCTACCACGCGATGAAGCTGGGCGAGCTGGGCACGCGCGAAACGCCGCTGCAGTTTGAACACCAGGGCACGCGCGAACTCGTGGCCGAGGACTTTGTTTACGCGCTGCGCCGCCACGCCACCACGCGTGTCACCACGCCGATCTTTTCCACCTTCGCCGAATTCGTGGTGGGCTTGAAGGAATACGGCGAGCTCATCAAGGCCGAGGACGCGAAGCTGCGCAAGGGCCTGGACCCCTCAAGCCAGGACAAGCCCTTCCTCGACTTTCGCCGCTGGCCGCTGGCCGGGGCGAGTGCGCCAGAAAAGCACTTGCTGCGCGTGCGGATCAAAGGCAAGTACCCGCAGTGGAGCTACTGGATGCAGATGACGTTCCTGGCGCCGGTGCCCTGGGAGGCTGATGCGTTTTATGCCCAGCCCGGCATGGCGGCGATGGGCTTGTCGCTGGACCGCTGGCCCGTGGGCACGGGCCCATACATGATGACGGAGTTCGTGCAAGACCGCCGCCATGTGATGAAGCGCAACCCCAACTACCGCGGCGAGCTCTACCCCTGCGAAGGCATGCCCGAAGACAAGGCTGCGGGCCTGCTCGACGACTGCGGCAAGAAGACGCCCTTCATCGACACCATCGTCACCAACGTCGAGCGCGAATCGGTGCCGCTGCGTGGCAAGTTCCGCCAAGGCTTCTACGACGTCGAAATCTTCGAGCGCACCGACACCGGTAAAGACTACCTGGTGGGCATGAAAGACAGCGAAGAGGTGCGCGCCGAGTACCTGGCCAAAGGTTTCCGCCTCAACAGTGGCGCTGACGTCAACAGTTATTTCATCGCCTTCAACATGCTCGACCCGGTGATCGGCGACAGTGCGACTAACGAGCAAAAGGCGCGCAATCGCAAATTGCGCCAGGCCTTGTCGATCGCCATCGACTGGGAGGAATACAGCAAGGTCTTCCCGAAGAAGGCAGGCGAGACGGCCATGAGCCCACTGCCGCCGGGCATCTTCGGCTCGCGCGAAGGCACGCTCGCGGGCATCAACCCGGTAACGCACAAGGTGGTCGACGGCAAGGCGGTGCGCCGCTCGATCGATGAGGCCAAGAAGCTCATGGTCGAGGCCGGCTACCCTGGTGGCCGTGACGCCAAGAGCGGCCGCCCGCTGGTGCTGAACTACGACTTCTACGCCGCGCCCACGCCCGAGAACAAACCCGAAATCGACTGGGTGGTGCGCCAGTTCGCCAAGATCGACATCCAGCTCGAAGTGCGCGCCACCAGCAACAGCCAGTTCCAGGACAAGGTGCGCAAAGGAAAATACCAGGTCTTCTGGCTGGGCTGGAACGCCGACTACCCCGACGCCGAGAACTTCATGTTCCTGCTGTGGGGCAAGGCCGGCAAAACCAAGTTCGACGGCGAGAACACCTCGAACTACGAGAACCCGGTCTACGACAAGCTTTTCGAGCAGATGAAGACGCTGGACGACGGTCCCGTCAAACAAGAACTCATCGACGAACTGGTGGCCATCGCGCGCGAGGACGCGCCGTGGACCATGGGTTTTTATCCCGACGCTTCCGCCGCCGTGCAGGGCTGGGTCTACAACAGCAAGCCCGCCATCCTGGTGCGTGACCAGGGCCGCTATTTGCGCCTGGACGTGAACCAGCGTGTAGCCAAGTTGCGTGAGTGGAACCAACCCGTGTGGTGGCCGCTGTGGCTCATCGCTGCGGCCGTAGTGGCGCTGGTGTGGGTCGGCAGGCGCAGCCTGCAACTACGCGAGCGCATGAACGCGCGTGGCCAGGTGCTGGGCGGAGAGGCGCTGCGCGCTGAGGTGCCGCGATGATGAAGTACTTGCTGCGCCGGCTTGCCTATGGCGTGCTGGTGCTCATCGGCGTGAACCTGGCCACGTTCTTCCTCTTTTTCACTGTCAGCACGCCCGACGACATGGCACGGCTGAACCTGGGTGGCAAGCGTGTCAATCAAGAGGCCATCGAGAAATGGAAGAGCGAGCGTGGCTACGACAAGCCGCTCTACGTCAACAGCGCCAAACAGGGCACTGAGGCCGTCACCGAGACCATCTTCTGGGAGCGTTCGATATCGCTCTTCGCACTCGACTTCGGCCGCGCTGATGGTGAGAGTGCGGGCAACATCGGCAGCGAGGTGGCGTCGCGCATGTGGGTCAGCTTGAAGCTCGCGCTGCCGCTCTTCATCTTGCAGGTCATTGCGAGCACGGCGTTTGCACTCTTGCTGGTGATGTTTCGCCACTCGCGGCTGGACTTCTGGGGTGTGGTGAGCTGTGTGCTCATGTTGTCCATTAGCAGCCTGTTCTACATCATCGTCGGCCAGTACCTGTTCTCGCGTGTCTTGAAGCTGGCCCCCATTTCGGGCTTTGCCGATGGTTGGGACGCCGTGAAGTTCTTGGTGTTGCCCATCGGCCTGTCGCTCATCGCGCGCCTGGGCGGTGAGGTGCGGCTGTACCGCGCCATGTTCCTGGAAGAAATCGGCAAGGACTACGTGCGCACGGCGCGCGCCAAAGGCCTGGCGGAGAGCGCCGTGCTCTACCGCCATGTGCTGCGCAACGCGCTCATTCCCATCATCACCAGTGCGGGTAGCTACCTGCCGTATGTCTTCCTGGGCAGCCTCGTCTTCGAGAGCTTCTTCGGCCTGCCGGGCCTGGG
>JANMMH010000548.1:0-8580 GCA_031373055.1 Rubrivivax sp.
AGCTGAAGAACTTCTCGTACAAGATCTGGACCGGCTTCATGGTGCCGAAGAGCACGCCGGAAGACGTCGTCACCCGCTTGCACGCCGCGATCGGCAAGACGCTGCAGAACCCGGAGGTGCGCTCGCAACTGGCGGCGCAGAAGGTGCTGGCCGCGCCGGCCGACGGCTACTTCATTTTTCAGGGCTCGCCCAACGAAGTGATCCTGTCGCCGCTGGCCAATGCCGCGGTCAAGCTGAAGACGGAGGACTTCCGCCTGGTGCATCCGGTGGCCGATGCGGTGATGGTGTTCGTGACACGCAAGGACCTGCCGGTCAGCAACGTCGATGAACTGATCGCGTTGGCACGCAAGTCGGGCGACAAGCCGCTGACCTACGGCAGTGTCGGCGTCGGCTCGCTCTACCACCTGATCCTCGAAAACGTGCAGGCACAGACCGGCGTCAAGCTGGCGCATGTGCCGTACAAGGGCAACGCGCCGCTGTTGCAGGACATCGCCGGCGGCCAGGCTGATTTCGCGGTGCTGGTGTACAGCGCCGCGATGGGCGCGCTGGCCGAGCAAGGGCGATTGAAGGTGATCGGCCAGCTCGGCGCGCAACGTTCGGACCTGCTGAAGAACGTGCCGACGGCGAGCGAAGGCAAGGAGCTGAAGAACTTCTCGTACAAGATCTGGACCGGCTTCATGGTGCCGAAGAGAACGCCCGAGGACATCGTCATTCGCCTGCACGCGGCCATCGGCAAGACGCTGCAGGACGCCACGGTGCGCTCACAGCTGGCAGCGCAGACCCAAGTGCCCGCCGCGCCGCACACGCTGGCCGAGTCTGCCAAGTTCTTCGAAACCGAAACGGCGCGCTACCGCGCCATCGCCAAGCAGATCAACCTGCAGCCGCAGTGACGCAAACCTGGCGCCGGGCGCGAGGAAGAGCGACGTGACCTACCTGCTGCAAGCACTGTCGGCCCGCGCGGGCGAGTTCATCAGCCTGCGCCGCGACATTCACCGCCATCCCGAACTGGCCTTCGAAGAGCACCGCACGGCCGCGCTGGTGGCCGACAAGCTGGCCACCTGGGGCTATGCGGTCGAGACGGGCGTCGGCGGCACGGGCGTGGTCGGCACCTTGGTGCGTGGCACGGGATCCAAGCGCTTGGGGCTGCGCGCCGACATGGACGCGCTGCCGATCGATGAAGCCAGCGGTGCCGCGTGGGCCAGCGTGAACGGCGGCGTGATGCACGCTTGCGGCCACGACGGCCACACCGCGATGCTGTTGGCTGCAGCGCGCCACCTGGCCGAACAGGGCCGCTTCGACGGCACCCTGCACCTGATCTTCCAGCCGGCCGAAGAAGGTGGTGGCGGTGCGCTGCGCATGATGGCCGACGGCCTGTTCGAGCGCTTTGCCTGCGACGCCATCTTCGCCATGCACAACATGCCGGGCGTCCCGCAGCGCCACCTCGTGCTGCGCGAGGGCGCCGCGATGGCGTCGTCGGACTACGCCACGGTCACGCTCACCGGCATCGGCGGCCACGGCGCGATGCCGCATCGTGCCGCCGACCCGATCGTCGCGGCGGCCAGCATCGTGATGGCGCTGCAGACCATCGTCTCGCGCAACATCGACCCGCTGCAAGCGGCGGTGGTCACCGTGGGTGCGCTGCATGCCGGCAAGGCCAACAACGTGATCCCCGCAGCGGCGACCCTGGAGTTGAGCGTTCGCGCGCTCGACCGCGAGGTTCGCGCCACGCTCGAGCGGCGCATCAAGGCGCTGGTCGCGGCGCAGGCCGAGAGCTTCGGCGTGCGCGCGCAGATCGACTGGAAGCCCGGTTATGCCGTGCTCGTCAACACCCCGGCCGAGACCGCCTTCGCGCGCGAGGTCGCCATCGAACTCGTTGGCGCGGACAAGGTGACTTTGCAAGGCCCACCGCTCACCGGCAGCGAGGACTTCGCCTTCATGCTCGAGCGCGTGCCCGGCAGCTATCTGCTGGTGGGCAATGGTGATGGTGACAGTGCCGGCGCCTGCATGGTGCACAACCCGGGCTACGACTTCAACGATGACAACGTGGCCGTCGGCAGCGCCTACTGGGTGTTGCTCGCCGAGCGCTTCCTCACCACCAGGGAGGCCGCCACGACCCACTAAAGTTCGACCCCGCAGGAGAGTGCTCCGGCTCATCGAAAGCGAGCCCGGAGCCACCGAAGGCGCAAACTCCCATGCACGCTCAGGTTCCGTACTGCACACCACCACCATCGCCGTCTGGAGAGCCGTCACCCACGTGACGCACCGAAGGAGCAAGGCCGCGGGCGAGAAGCCCCGAGCTGAATCTCTCAGGTACCAAGGACAGGGGGAGCGGCATCAGGCGACACATGTCGCTCGTGAACCTGTCTTTGGAGATCTGTCATGAAAGTCATCGTCCTCGGCGCCGGTCTGCTCGGTGTCACCTCCGCCTACTTCCTGCGCCAGCAAGGCTTTGAGGTCACCGTCGTCGACCGCCAGGCCTCGCCCGCCGCAGAGACCAGCTTCGCCAACGGCGGCCAGATCTCGGTGAGCCACGCCGAGCCCTGGGCCAACCCGAGCGCGCCGCTGAAGGTGCTGAAGTGGCTGGGCAAGGAAGACGCGCCGCTGCTGTTTCGCATCCGCGCCGACATGCGCCAGTGGTTGTGGGGCTTGCAGTTCCTGCGCGAATGCACGCCCGCGCGCACACGCCACAACATCGAGCAGATCGTGCGCCTGGGCAGCTACAGCCGCGACATGCTGCAGCAGCTGCGCCGCGACATCGGCATCACCTACGACGAGCGCACACAAGGCATCCTGCACTTCTACACCAGCCAGAAAGAGTTCGACGGCGCCGAAGGCCCGGCCGCGCAGATGCGCGCGCTGGGTTGCGACCGGCGCGTGATCTCGGCCGACGAGGCGGTGAAGCTCGAGCCCGCGCTGCGCCACATCCGGCCGCAACTGGCCGGCGCGACCTACACCGCCGAAGACGAATCGGGCGACGCGAATCAATTCGCGCGCGAACTCGTCAAGCGCTGCGCGGACGACGGTGTGCAGTTTCTGATGAGCCACACCGTGACCGCGCTGCGCGAAGCCGGCGGCCGTGTCGATCACGTCGAGGCCACCGACAGCGAAGGCCGCTTCCAGCGCTTGCGCGCGGATGCCTACGTGCTGGCCATGGGCAGCCTGTCGCCGCTGTATGCGGCACCACTGGGCATCAAGCTGCCGATCTACCCGGCCAAGGGCTACTCGGTGACGATGCCGGTGAAGGACGCCGCGATGGCGCACCAGGTCTCACTCACCGACGACGAATACAAGCTCGTGTTCTCGCGTCTCGGCGACCGCCTGCGCATCGCCGGCACCGCAGAGTTGAACGGCTACGACCGCGACCTGAACCGCGTGCGCTGCGAAGCCATCGTCAAGCGCGTGGAAGAACTCTTCCCCGGCGCGGGAGACGCCAGCCAGGCGCAGTTCTGGACCGGCTTGCGGCCGGCAACGCCGAGCAACGTGCCCATCATCGGACGCTCGAAGTTGCCCAACCTCTTCCTCAACACGGGGCACGGCACGCTGGGCTGGACGCACTCTTGCGGCTCGGGCAAAAGCATCGCGCGCATCGTCGGCGGGCTGCAGCCCGAGGTGGAGTTTGCGTTCACGGGCGAGGTGCCCAGACCGGTGGTCAGCAGGCCAACTGCAGCGCCGGCTTCAAGCTGAACATCGGGCCGAGCTGGCCAAGCACACCGAGAGGCGATGATCGTCGACCTCGACGCCAGTCTTCGCCACGCGTGCCGAAGCTCCCCAGGGCCAAGGTCAGGCAGGCTTGCGACCTCCGCGGCGACGGTCGGCCTTAGGCCAGTCTGAGGCACCCAGAACCTGCGTGGCCTGCCGCTGCAGGGCATCCAGCAGATGGTCCAGTTGTGCGACGTCGTCATCGCTCAGCTGGGCCAGGACAGCACCGTTGATGGCCGCCACCCGCGGCAGCATGCGCGCATGCAGCGCGCGGCCCAGGTCGGTGAGGGTGACGCGCGCCAGGCGGCGGTCGCTCGCCACGGCCTGCCGCGCCACCAGGCCCTTGGCTTGCAGCCCGGTGAGTGCGCGCGAGGTGCGCGCCCGGTCGAGCTCGGCGCGCGTGGCCAGCTCCGATGGTTGCAGCTCGCCCCCTTCCCCCCCTTCCCGCACTTCGCCCAGCACCGCCAACAGCCGCCATTCGCGCCGCGGAATCCCGAACTCGCCCTCGCACACCCGCAGCGTCATCGCGCCAGCGGTCGCGTACAGCCGCCCCAGGCGGTAGATCAGCAGGTCACCCAGCGCCTGCGGATCGCGAAGCCGCTGGTGCTTGTCTACATGCTCCATCGGGTTAGCCCCAGGTTCGGTTGATTAGATCAATCCATTGTGCGGCGCCTAGATTCCGGCCCACCAACCGGAGATGCCCCATGAACCGTCGCCAACTGACCACGCTTGCCGCCGCCCTGGCTGTCACCCTCGCCGGCCTCAATACCGCTGCGCACGCGCAGGCTGACAAGACCGTGCGCATCCTCGTGGGCTTCCCGCCCGGCGGGTCGATCGACATCGTGGCGCGCCTGCTTGCCGACAAGGTGAAGGACGAGCTCAAGGCCAACGTCATCGTGGAGAACAAAGCCGGTGCCGGTGGCCGCATCGCCGCCGAGCTGCTGAAGTCGGCGCCGGCCGACGGCAGCACCTTCATGATCACACCGGTGGTGGTGCCCGTGCTGGCGCCGATGGTGTTTTCCAAGCTGAACTACAACGCTGCCACCGACTTCGCGCCGGTCGGCCATGTCTGCAACTTCGGCTTCGCAGTCACCGTGCCGGCCGCGCTGCCGGTGAAGAACGTGTCCGAGCTGGTGGCCTACCTGAAGGCCAACCCGCAGAAGGCCAACTTCGGCTCGCCGGCCGCAGGCAGCCTGCCGCACTTCTTCGGCGAGATGCTCAGCCGCGATGCCAAGGCCGACTTGGTGCACGTGCCCTTCGCCGGTGGCGCGGCGCTGCTGGGCGCACTGGTGGGCAACCAGGTCAGCGCCGGTATCGACGTGGTGCTGGAAACGCTGGAATCACACCGCGCCGGCAAGGTGCGCGTGATCGGCACCTCGGGCGACAAACGCAGCAGCGTGTTGCCCGACGTGGCCACGCTGAAGGAGCAGGGCTATCCGAACATGGTGGCCCAGGGCTGGTTCGCGATGTACGCGCCGGCCAAGACGCCGCCGGCGGCGATCGAGGCCATGAACCGCGCCATGAACAAGGCGCTCGCTCATCCCGACGTGCTCGACCGCTTTGCCAAGCTCGGGCTAGAGGCCGGCGGTGGCAGCGCAGCCGACCTCTCCGCGCTGGAACGCAGCAGCACCGCGCGCTGGGCGCCGGTGGTGAAGGCGACCGGCTTCCGGGCCGATTGATCCCCTAACACGCGAACTGCACATGGACCAACCGCACTACGCCGTCACCGGCGTCGCCTCGGGCATCGGCGCGGCGCTGGCCGCGCTGCTGCTGGCACGCGGCTGCCGCGTCACGGGCTTTGATGTCCGCCCACCGGCCGATGCCGCCTTCCCCTGCCACGCCGTCGACCTGGCGGATCTGGCGTCGATCGCGCCGGCCTTGGCGCAGGCCGCCGGCCCCTTCGACGGCCTGTGCAACAACGCCGGCGTCTCGCCCCGGCCGGGGCAGGAAGCCGCGATCCTGCGAATCAACTACTTCGCGCAGCGGGCGGTCACAAGCGCGATGCTGCCGCGCCTGGCGCCGGGCGCTTCGATCGTCAACATGGCCTCGCGCGCCGGTGCGCGCTGGCGCGAGAACGTCGAACAGATCAAGCGGCTTGCCGCGCTGGCGCCAAGCGACGTGGCCGCCTTCGTGCTTGATGAGCGCCTTGACGCTGCGCGTGCCTACAACCTCTCCAAAGAAGCACTGATTGCCTGGACGTTGGCCGAGTCGGAGGCAATGACGGCACGCGGCTTGCGCATCAACGCCGTCTGCCCCGGTGCAGTGGCCACCGGGTTGCTGTCAGACTTCGCAGCGGCCTTTGGCGACGCCATGGCGCGCAACGTGGCGCGGGCTGGGCGGCCGGGCCAGCCGGCGGAGATCGCCGCCATCGCGGCCTTCCTGCTCGGCCCCGACAGCAGCTGGCTGCGCGGCGCCGAGATCTCGCCCGACGGCGGCATGGGGGCCTTCGCTGCCAGCGACGCGCTCGGCCTGTCGGCGCTGCGGCTCTGAGGAGACCCCGCCATGAAGATCCCCGTGTACGACGGCGACATGTACGCCGACGAGGCCATCCGCGACCCCTTCCCGGTGTACGCGCAGCTGCGAGCGCTGGGCCCGGTGGTGTGGCTGTCGCAGCAGCAGGTCTACGCCTTGCCGTGCTACGCCGAGGTGGCCAGCGTGCTGCGCCAGCCCAAGCGCTTCATCAGCTCGCGCGGCGTGTCGTTGAACGAACGCACGAACAAACTGCTGGTGGGCAGCACGCTGAACTCCGACCCGCCCGAACACGACGCCACGCGCGCCATCACGTCCGAGCCGCTGCTGCCCGGCGCGCTGGAAGCCATCGCGCCGCGCATCCGCCGCGCTGCCGACACCCTGGTGGCCGAGCTCACCCGGCGCGGCCGCTTCGACGCGGTGAGCGACTTCGCGCAGTACCTGCCGGTGAGCATCGTCGCCGAACTCGTGGGCC
Organism: Rubrivivax sp.; assembly: GCA_031373055.1. Taxonomy (GTDB): domain Bacteria; phylum Pseudomonadota; class Gammaproteobacteria; order Burkholderiales; family Burkholderiaceae_C; genus Rubrivivax. The sequence goes on from JANMMH010000548.1 coordinate 6,644, forward strand.
TGCCCGACCAGGCGCGCGAGAAGATGCTGACCTGGGCGTCGGCCACCTTCAACCTCTTCGGCCCCGAGAACGAACGCGCCAAGGCCGCCTTCGCCGATCTGCGCGACCTGAAGGCTTTTCTCGACGCGTACGGCACGCCCGACAAGCTCAAGCCCGGTGGCTGGGCGCAGCGCATCTTCCACGTCGGCACGGAGCGCGGCCTGTCCTTCGAGACCTGCGCGCAGCTGATGCGCGACTACATCAACCCGAGCCTGGACACCACGATCTCGGCCACAGGCCAGGCCATCAAATTTTTCGCCGACGCGCCCGAGCAGTGGGCGCTGGTGCGCGCGCGCCCCGAGCTGATCCCCAACGCCGTCGAGGAAGTGGTGCGGCTGGCCACACCCATCCGCGCCTTCACGCGCTTCGTCGCCGAAGACAGCGTCATTGCCGGCGTGTCCATCCCGCAGGGCGCGCGTGTGATGGTGATGTACGCCTCGGCCAACCGCGACGAGCGCAAGTTCGCCGAGCCCGAGCGCTTCGACGTCACGCGCGACGTGCACGACCACCTGGGCTTTGGCTCGGGCGTGCACATGTGCATGGGCATGCACCTGGCGCGGCTGGAGATCGTGAGTCTCTTGCAGTCGCTGGCGCGGCGCGTGAAGACCATCGCACTGGCCGGCGCGCCGGTGGTAGCGATGAACAACACCATCCGCGCGTTTGCCTCGCTGCCGGTGGTCGTTGAGGCCGATGACGCGGTGCACGACACCGTCGGTACGGAAGCGGACGCAGAGCGCGAGACGCTCGCCGTGCGCGTGGCCTCGCGCAGCGTGGCCGCCCAGGACATCGTGGCGCTCGAACTCGAGAGCGCCGACGCCACGCCGCTGCCGCCCTTCGAGCCCGGCGCGCATGTCGACGTGCGCGTGAGCGGCGAGCTGCTGCGCCAGTACTCGATCGCCAGCGACCCTGCCGTGCGCGGCCGCTACCGGCTGGGCGTGCTGCTCGACCCCAAATCGCGCGGCGGCTCGGCGGCGGTGCATGCCGGCGTCCACGTCGGTCAGGTGTTAGAAATCGGCCGCCCGCGCAACCACTTCCCGCTGCGCATGGACGCCGCGCACACCCTGCTGTTTGCCGGCGGCATCGGCATCACGCCCATCCTGGCCATGGCCCATGCGCTGCACGCGGCGGGCCGCAGTTTCGAGCTGCACTACTGCGGGCGCAGCGCGGCGCGGCTGGCGTTCCTGGAGGAGCTGAAGACCTTCGGCCGCCACGTGCAGGTACACCTGGACGACGGCCCCGAAGCGCAGCGCCTGCACATCGACGCCGTGCTGGCCGCGCCCTCGGCCCAGCGGCACCTTTACGTCTGCGGGCCCAACGGCTTCATGGACTTCATCACCGCCGCCGCACAGCGCTTGAGCTGGCATGTAGACACGGTGCACCTGGAACGTTTTGGCGCCGAGGTGAACACCGATGGCGCACCGTTCACCGTGGTCGCGGCGCGCAGCAAAGTCAGCTTCGAAGTGCTGCCGGGCCAGAGCATCGCCCAGGGCCTGATCGCGCACGGCATCCCGGTGCGAATGTCGTGCCAGTCGGGCGTCTGCGGCACCTGCGTCACCCGCGTCATCGACGGCATGCCCGATCACCGCGATCATGTGCAGACCGCCACCGAAAAGGCCGCCAACCGCAGCATCACCGTGTGCTGCTCGCGCTCGAAGACGCGCAAGCTGGTGCTCGACATCTGACGCTCGATATCTGATGGAAGCCACCATGCCGACCTACCCCGAAGTTCTGTTGCACATCGATGGCCAATGGCGAGCGGGCCGTGCCGGCGCCTGGCTGCCGGTGCACGACCCGGCCAGCGGCGAGGTCATCGGCCGCGTGGCCATGGCCGAGCGCGAGGACCTCGACGACGCGCTGGCGGCGGCCGCGCGCGGCTTCGCGCAATGGCGACGCGTGCC
>JANMMH010000561.1:0-7361 GCA_031373055.1 Rubrivivax sp.
CTTGTCGCGGCACAGTTGGTTGATCTGCGTCACCACGCCCAGAATCGGGTAGCCGATGCGTTCGGTCTGCTGGCGCAGCAGGTCCAGGTCGATCTGGTCGAGTGTGCAATGGCTGACGATCTCGTCGGCAGCCTCCTGCAGAATCAGCCCGAGCCGGCCCTGCACGACGGCCAGCGCACATTCGATGTCCAGGTACTTCTGTGTGCGGTTCTCGTCCGACCACACCTGGCGCATGGCCTCGCTGGTGAAGATGCCTTGGAAGATGTGGGAGTCGATGATGCAGGCGGGCATGGTGTTTGCGTGGGTTGGCGCAGTGGGCGCGGTGGGTCGGGTCAGCCTGCGGTGCAATGCTGACAGCTAACGAAGTATCGCCACGGCGTCCATCGTCAACCAGCCCTCATGGTCCTGCGCCCAAAGTCTGACCTCATGGCCATCCCGTGCACCGCTGAGGCGCATGCTTGTGCCGTCGAAGGTCGGCCGCAGGGCCTTGAAGCGGAAGCTGGCGACATCGGCGCCCGCCACGTGGCGGTGCAGCAAGTCCATCAGAAAGGTGGCAATCAGGGGGCCGTGCACCACCAGGCCTGGGTAGCCTTCGACATTGGTGACGTAGCGGCGGTCGTAGTGGATGCGGTGGCCGTTGAAGGTGAGGGCTGAGTAGCGAAAGAGCAGCACGTCGTCGGGCACGAGGTCGCGCTGCCAGTGCGCACCGGTAGGCGCCGCTCGCGGTGCGGGCTCAACGTCGCCCGGCTGCCTGGCTTCGCGGTAAACGATGTCGTGGTGCTCGGTGATGGCGGCGCCGTCTGCACCCTCACGGACCAACTCATGGCGCACCTTGACGAACACCAGCGGGCCGCTGCGGCCTTGTTTGGTGGTGATGTCTTCGATGGTCGAGCGGCGCGTGACTGTGTCGCCGACACGCAGCGGCGCGTGGAATTCAAACTGGCTGCCGGCCCACATGCGACGCGGCAACGGCACCGGCGGCATGAAGCCACCGCGCAGGGCGTGGCCGTCCGGGCCAAGTTCGCTTTGGCGGTGATTGGGTAGGAAGTAGAGCCAGTGCCACAGCGGCGGCAGGGGCGTGCCTTCAAGCCATGCAGACGCCGGATGGTCCAGCGTGGCGCGCAGGGCGTGCAGGGGTGCGGCGTTGAGTTGATCGTGCTGCGTTTTGCTGCGGCCGATCCACGCGCTCAGGTCGTGCAGCTCAGACACCGTAGGGCACCCAAATGTTTTTCACCTGTACGGCCTGCTCAAGGTAGCTGCGCGCGTCGGTGTGGGCGCTAAAACCTGTCCACGTACGTTTGAGGTTAGACACTGACAGCGCCTCGACGCGCTGCGCTTGCACTTGCGTCGCGTCGGGCCACCACATGGCGTCGACATCGGCGTGCGCGGCCAGCACATCGGCCAATGCGTCACGGTCGCCGCACACGAGGTTGACCACGCCCGCGGGCACGTCGGACGTGTCGAGCAACGGGTAGAGCTCGGCGGCGACCAGCGGCTGCATTGACGATGGCACGGCGATGATGCGGTTGCCCATCGCGATCGCCGGGGCTATGAGCGAGATCAGCCCAAGCAGCGGCGTCTCGATGGGTGCCACCACGGCCAAGGTGCCGATGGGCTCGTGCAGCGCCAGCGTCACGCCATGCATGGGCGGCTGGTGCACGGCGCCGTCGTACTTGTCGGCCCAGGCGGCGAAGGTGAAGAGGCACTCGATACTGGCCTGCACTTCGGCCGCTGCGGCCGCCGTGCCGACCACGGGCACCAAACAGTCGACTAAACGTGCGCGCTGTGCCTGCATGTTCTCTGCCAGGTAGTACAGCACCTGCGCGCGGCCGTGCGCGCTCTGGCGCTCCCAGGCGGATGCAGCGCGCGCAGCCTCCACGGCGTTGCGGATGTCTTTGCGGTTGCCTTCGGGCGCCACGCCCAAGAGCCGTTTGCCAGCCCAGACTTCGCGGCTGTAGCCGCCGTCGGGGCGCACCTGTTTGCCGCCGATGTAGAGCTTGGCCGTGCGGTCGATGGCCGTCGCGTCGCCCACCTTCAGGCTGGCTTTGATGACGGGCTTGCGTGACACCTTGGCGGGCTTGGCCGCCTCACGCGGCTTCAGATATTCACGCAGCCCTTCGCGCCCGCCCTCGCGGCCGAAGCCCGATTCGCGGTAGCCACCAAAGCCACAAGCCGCGTCAAACTGGTTGGCGGTGTTGACCCACACCACGCCGGCTTTGATGCGCGGCGCGATTTCCAGCGCCAGCGTGATCGACTCACTCCACACACACGCTGCCAGTCCAAAGCGCGTGTTGTTGGCCAACTCCACCGCCTCCGCGGGTGTGCGAAAGGTCTGCACCGTGAGCACGGGGCCGAACACCTCTTGCTGCACGATTTCGCTCGACGACTCGACGCGGCTGACCAGCGTGGGCGCGAAGAAGCAGCTGTCGCCCTCGGGCAAGGTGGTCGCGCAGGCCTGGAAGATTTCGGCGCCTTCAGCACGCGCGCGCTCGACAAAGCCGCAAACACGTTGCCACTGTGTGCGGTCAACCAACGCGCCCATGTCGATGGACTTGTCCAGCGGGTCGCCGACACGGATGGTGGCCATGCGTGCTTTCAGCTTGGACGTTAGCTTCTCGGCTGTGCCTTCGTGTACCAAGAGGCGCGAGCCGGCGCAGCAGACTTCGCCCTGGTTGAACCAGATGCTGTCGACCAGGCCTTCCACCGCCGCGTCCAGGTCGGCATCGGCAAAGACGATGAAGGGCGACTTGCCGCCGAGCTCCAGGCTGAGCTTCTTGCCGCTGCCGGCGGTGGCCTTGCGAATCGCGCGGCCCACGTCGGTGGAGCCGGTGAAGGCGATCTTGGCAATGCCCAGGTGCGCGGTGATGGCCTGGCCCACCACACCGTCGCCGGTAACGATGTTGACCACGCCGTCGGGCAGGCCGACCTCCTGGCACAGCTCGGCAAAGAGCAGGGCGGTCAGCGAGGTTTGCTCAGCCGGTTTAAAGACGACGGTGTTGCCGCAGGCCAGTGCCGGCGCGATCTTCCAGGCCAGCATCAAGAGCGGAAAGTTCCACGGCACGATCTGGCCGACGACACCCAGCGCTTGATGGCCGGGCATCTCAATGTTGAGCAGCTGGGCCCATCCAGCGTGGTGATAGAAGTGGCGCACGGCCAGCGGCACGTCGGCGTCGCGCGTTTCGCGTATGGCTTTGCCGATGTCCAGCGTGTCGAGCACGGCGCAAAGCCGGGCGTGTTTTTGCAGCGCACGTGCCAGCGCATACAGCTGGCGCGCGCGGCCGTGGCCACCCAGTGCGGCCCAAGCGGGCTGAGCCTTGGCGGCGGCAGCCACTGCGGCGTCGACGATCGCAGGCGTGGCCTGCGCGATGGCCGCCAGTGGCTTCATCGTCGCCGGGTTGATGCTCTCGAAGTGCTGCGTGCCGGCAAGCCAAGCGCCGCCGATGAAGTGGCCGAAGCGGCGCTGATGGCGGTCAAGCCAGGCATTGGCCACGTCGGCACTTTCGGGCGAGGGGCCGTAGTCCATGGTGGTGAGGATGTCGCTAACGGTCAATGTACGTGTCGGCATGATCAAGGCAGGGCGTGGCGCCAGCTGGCGCTGTAGAAACCTTCGACATGGTGCTCGAGCTGGCGCTCGATGTCGGTCAAGAGGCTAGACGCGCCGAAGCGAAAGAGATCGGGTTGCAGCCAGCGCGCACCCAGCTCTTCTTTCATCAGTGCCAGGTACTGCGTGGCAAGCTTGGCCGAGGAGATGCCGCCTGCTGGCTTGTAGCCGACGTGAAAACCCGTCGCCTCGAAGAATTCGCGGATCGCGCGCACCATCACCAGCGAAACATCCAGCGTGGCGTTCACACTTTCTTTGCCGGTGCTGGTCTTGATGAAATCAGCGCCGGCCATCATGGCCACCCACGACGCGCGTGCTACGTTTTCCAGCGTCTGCAACTCGCCCGTGGCGAGGATGGCCTTCATGTGCGCGGGGCCGCAGGCGCGACGAAAGGCGCAGAGCTCGTCGTACAAGGCTGGCCAGTCGTGCGTCAGCGCATGGCGGCGGCTGATGACAATGTCGATCTCTTGCGCGCCAGCCACGACCGACAGTTCAATCTCACGCAGCTTGGTCTCGGTGGGCGTCTGGCCGGCTGGGAAACCCGTCGACACCACCGCCACCGGGATGCCGCTGCCGTCGAGTGTTAGCACGGCCTCGGCCACCATCTCGTGGTAGACGCAGACGGCACCGACCTGGAGCTGATTGACCCCCAGCGCGCGCATCAGGTCGACATGCAAAGGCCGGCGCGCCTTGGCGCAAAGCCGACGCACACGCCCCGGCGTGTCGTCACCCGCAAGCGTGGTGAGATCGATGCACTGAATGGCGCGTACCAGCCACGCCGCCTGGTAGTTTTTCTTCACCGAGCGGCTGGCGTTGAGCTGCGCCACACGCCGCGCCACGGCGGGCTGGTTGACACGCGCAGCGCGCAAACGCGCCAGGTCCAGCGGCGTGCCGTTGTTGCGCGGCAAGGCGGCGTGGGAGGCAGGGTCTGGGCTCATGCGGCGCGGGCTAGCTGGGAGTGGCGCGCAGCATAACGCGCCGCCTCAAAACTCCAGCCGATACAGCCGCAGCCATAGGTCCGCCTCGGCGCTGCCCGCCTTCTTGGCGTTGAAGCGCTCCTCCGCGCCTGGCCCGCGCAGCGCGGCGGTGCGCCACAGCGAGGGCCGCTGCAAGAGCTGCTGGCGAAATTCTTCAGTGGCCCAGATTTGCCCCGCTTCGACAATAGGCTCGACCCGCGCGGCGCACAGGATCGCGTCGCCGCCGAAGATGACGTGGGCCAGGTCGGTGTCGCGTTGGCGCGTTTGTACCGGCCCGTAGTGCAGCGCCACACGCAGCAGCGGCTGGCCCGGCACGGCGTAGACCTGCTCGATCATGTGGCGCGCCATCTGCGCCAGCGCCACGGCGTCGTCGGCCACCACCAGCGCGGCGTCACCGTGACCTGTCTCGACGATGGCGCTGGCGGGAGCCCATTGCTGCGCGGCGTCTTCCAGCGCCTTGCGCACGGGGGCGTCGGCCCCTGCGCGCATCAGCGCACTGAAGGCCTGCACGTCGGCCTTGAGCACACAGCTCATGCGCTCGTGCACGGCGAAGTCCACCGTGGGGCTGGGGTCGCGCCAAGGGCGGTCGTAGCCAATGATGTTGTGGCGGTCCACACGTTGCAGGTAGGCCGGGTTGAGGCTGCCGATCATGTCGGCAAGCACCGGGTGCAGCAGGTAATGCGTGGCCAGGGGCAGTGTGCCGTCGCCGTCGAGCGTGGCTTCGCCGGGGCGCAGGAAACGCTGGCGCCATTCGCCGCGAATGCGGTCGTGTTGCACAAAGCCCAGCAGGCCCACGCGGTAGAGCACGGCGAGTACACGCCGGCTGGGCGCGACTTCGGCGGAAGCGTCGGCAGCGGGCTCCAAGGCTTCAACCTCCGCGCGCGTCAGTACCTGCCCGGGCAGGCGCGCCAGCAGCGGCTCCAGGTCCAGCTCGCCGATGTAGGGCGCCACCTCGGCAAGGTACTCCTGCGCGATCTCGCTGGCCGCTTCGTCCACCGCTTCTTTCAGTCGCAACTCATGCCGCCGCTCTTCCGGGCGCATGGCGGCGAGCCGCTCGCCGATGGTCATCAAGTCGCGTGGCCGCAAGAGCGTGTGGCGACACAGGTATTCGAGCGCGTCTTCTTCTTCGCGCGTGTTGACGTCGGTGACGCTCGTGCGGCCGAGAAACGCTTCGAGCGGGTTGCTGCGGGCGCGCGTCGGGCGCACCAGGCGGTCGGTCTTCACCAGCCGGATGTTGTTGATGAAGATCTCGCGCAGGCTCTCGGCCGAGTACACGATGTCGACCGCGCTGCCGCGGTACTGCTGCGCCATCGCCGTGCGCCGCGGCAGGCTGGCGTAAGCCTCTTTGCGCACGGCGGCAAAGATCTTCAGGTGGTGGTTGATGCGCCGCAGCTGGTAGGCCACTTCCACCAACCCGAGCTGCGCGAAGTACCAGACGTTGGGCGAGAGCTCACCCGTCACGAAAGGGTGCGTGGGCTGGTCTTCGACGTGTTTGTTGAAGTACTCGTCGATGCCGTCGATGAAGATCGTCACCGGAGACTTCAGCGCGCGCAGGCGCGGCACGAGGTGGCCGTCGGTGTCGGCAGCGCAGCGCTGCAGCTCGCTGGGCGTGAGGTCGAGCAGGCGCACGAAATGGTCGATCACGCCATGCAGTGCGTCGTCGCGCAGCAGGTGCGTGAGCTGCGGGCTGAGCTTCAGGCCCTCAATCGCGCGCGCGTGTTTCAGCACCGCCAGCGCGATGGCGGCGAGCCACACCTTGGCCCAGGGCAGCGGGCTGGCGGCAAAGAACGCCAGCGTCTCGCGGCCGAAGATCTTGTCGCCGATGGGCTTGTCGAGCAGGCTGCCAATGGGCAGGCACGTGGCGTGGCCCTCACGCTGGTAGAGGATGCGCTTGGCCTTGAGCAGCAGCGTCTTGCCGAAACCTTTGGTGCCGATGACGATGAACTTGTCGTCGCGGTCGGGTGCGAGAAAGGCGTCGATCTCGGGCGTGCGATGCAGCAGCGACTCATCAAAGTCTTCGGCGACTCGGATGTCGTCAGCGTCCACCGTCCATGCGCGCATCTGGGGCTCCCTCGCTCAGTCACTCAGGCCGCGAAGACTTCGGTGTCGACTTCGGCGGAACTGGCCGCTGAATAACGCTGGCCGTGTACGGCGTCGGGTGCAAACAAGTCCGACAGACGCGCAAGCTGGCTCGGTTCAAGCGTCACGCGCGTGGCGCCGAGGTTTTCTTCCAGATGCGCCAGGCTCGTGGTGCCCGGAATCGGCACGACATGCTCGCCTTGCGACAGCAGCCAGGCCAGCGCCAGTTGCGAGAGCGTGCAGCCGGCTTCATCAGCAAGGGTCATGGCCGCAGCACGCAGGCGCAGGTTCGCGGCCCACGCGTCACTCTGGAACCGCGGCATTGTGCGGCGGATGTCTTTGGCGTCGAATTGCTCCGGCTGCGGCGGCGCGGCGGTGAGGAAACCACGCGCCACCGTGCTGATAGCCACGATCGCGGCTCCGATGTCACGGCAGGTTTGCAGCACGGCGATTTCGGCGTTGCGCGTCCACAGCGAGTACTCGGTCTGCACGGCGGCGATGGGGTGCACGGCCTGCGCGCGCTGCAAGGTCGCGGCCGAAACTTCGCTCAGGCCCAAGGTGCGCACCTTGCCCGCACGCACCAGGTCGGCCATCGCGCCCACGCTGTCTTCAATCGGCACGGTCTTGTGCCAGCGGTGCAGGTAGTAGAGGTCGATGTGATCGGTCTGCAGGCGCTTCAGGCTGTCTTCGCAGTTGCGGCGGAT
>JANMMH010000598.1:0-3586 GCA_031373055.1 Rubrivivax sp.
GGGGGCCTCGTTGCGCGCCGGCGTGGCGCCCGCGCGAAGGAGGCATTGGGCCCGCGCTGCGGGCCCGCGTCCTCACAGCGAGGTCACATTTCGTGTGATGGCGCCCCCGGCGCCACGGCGCCGACGTGTGGTCGCGGTCAAGGCCACGATGGCCAGGCCGGCCAGCGCCAGGGTCGCCGGTGCGGGCACGACCTCGAATGAGATGCGGTAGATGTCCTGCCCGGCCACGAGGCCGCTCACAAAGGTGTAGCCCGCGCCGGTGAGCAGGCCGTCAAAACCCGCGAGCTCGGCAAAGTTGAAGCTGACGACGCCGTTCTGCGGCGTTCGCAGGCCGTTGTTGCCGACGAAGGCGGCGGCGGCGGGGTCGAAGAGTTCGCTGCCTGCGTCCCACACGTCGTCGGTGGTCTGCGTGATGCTTGCCAGCTGCAGATTGCCGTTGGCGTCGAACAAGCGGTACTGCGTGGCGCTGTCGTTGCCGATGAAGAAGTCGTTGCTCGGCACGACCATCGCGCCGAAGGTGAAGAAGGGGTTGAGCATGGCGTCCACCGTGAAGGTGCTGCTGGCGCTGGCACCGGCCAGCAGCAGGCCACCCACAGTGCCAGTGGTGGCAGCCGGTTCGGCGGCGGCGAAGGCCGGGAACCAGGCATTGCCGCTGCCGCCTTCGGCCACCGAAATGATGGGCGCGGCGGCAACGGTGCCGATATTGAAGGCGTCGAAAACGCCCTAGTTGAAGCCCAGGCGCAGCGGCGCGAACGCGATGCCGTTGGCCGGCGCCAGGTTCTCGACGGTGACCCTCACGGTCACGGGTGCGGCCTGCGCCGCGCCGACGGTGATGGCGGCCAGGCACAGTGCCTTGGCCAAGCTTGCGGATGCTGTCTTCATGTTCACCACTCCTGGTTGGGTTAGCGACCCATGCTAGGAAGGGGTGGTCACCGAGTCCTCACGCGATATTCACGCCGGCGTGAACATCAGGCTGGCACGCGCATCAGTTGCGTGGTGGTGAGGATGCGGCCACCGGCGCGGGATCGGTGGCTTTGGGCCCTTGCTGGTAAATCACCTCGGCCAGCTTCAGCAGCTGCTCGCGCGGCAAGTCGCCTACCAGCGCGTAGCCTGTGGGCCCGTCGACCCAATAGAAGAGGCTCAGCTCGCCCTGGCGCTCGAAGCGGAAGGCCGCAGGCGTGTCGCCATCGGGCTTGCGCAGGTAGACGGTGATGCGCTGCTTGGCGGCGTTTTCGTACATCAGCTGCGCGCTCTTGTGCGGCAGCTCGGGCAGCAGCCGGCCACCCACCAACGCAAAGCCTTGCTCGCGCAGATCAAAGAGCTTGACGGGCATGCCCACGCGCCGCGTCAGCCAGTTGGAGAGGTGCTCTTCGTTCTTGCGCTGCTCTTCAAGGCTGCCTTCGCGCGTGTCGACCTCGACCGGGTGGCGGCGCTCCAGCGTATACACGGCATGGGCCACCGCCGCGCGCTGCACAAATTCGATCGTCTGCGTTGCCTGCGCGCGCTGCTGATAGCCCTGGCTTTGCCACATCAGCGCGGCACCGATCACGCCGCCGGTTAGCAAGAGCGTGGCCGCGCCGGCCGCAAGGCGCCAGGTGAAGGCTTCGCGCCAGCTTTCGGCGCCATGCTCGCGCACCAGCGCTTGCAGGTGCTCAGGCACGGCCTCGTCGAGCAATGGCACGAGCTGAGCGCGCAGCCGGTCGGCGTCAGCGGCCCAGTGGCGCACATGCTCGCGGTCGTCGGCGTGCTGGGCCAGCCAGGTGTCGACCTCGGCGCGCTGGGCGCCGTCGAGTTCCTGGTCGAGCCAGGCGCTCATCAGGGCCGGGTCGAGCGGGTGCGCGTGGTTCGTCACACCACCCTCCTAAGCGTTGTGGCCGCTGTGCTGGCGCCAAGCTTGCCATCGAGCAGCAAGCGCAGCGCCGCGCGCGCGCGAAACACACGCGACATCACGGTGCCCACGGGGATGGCCAACACTTCAGCAACCTCGGCATAACTGAACTGCTCGACGCACACCAGCAAGAGCGGCTCACGCTGCTCGGGGCTTAGGCGCTGCAAGGCGGCGAGCAAATCGACACGCAGGGCCAGGCTGTCGCTGTCGGGCCGCGCCGCATGGCTGCGCTCATCGGCCGCACGCTGCACATCCGACGGGTCGGTGGCGAACATGCGGCCTTCATGCCGGCGCATGTCCATGTAGGCGTTGTGTGCGATGGCCAGCAGCCAGACCACGAGATCCCGCTTTTGATCGAATTGGTGCCAATGCGTCAGCGCCCGCTCGACGGTACTTTGCGTCAGGTCGTCGGCGACACCGGGCTCATAGGCCAGGGAGCGCGCGTAGCGACGCAGCCTGGGCAGCGCGGCCAGCAGTTGTTGGCGAAAGTCGTCAGGTGCGGCCACGTACGCAGTCTACGTCTGGCGTAAGCCGATGCTTCCGTGCACGGGGGTGGTGCAAACCCGGCGTGGGGCCGGGTTGCAGCAGCAGCGCTAGTTCACCGCCAGCGAGGCGGGTACTTGCGCGCGCATCATGCGGCCGATGATGCCGGCCTCTTCAGCCAGCGAAAAGGCGAACGGGTAGAGCGAACGCTCATGGCTTGAACGCGTGGGCTGGCCAGCGAATTCGCCGATCTGCTCGCGGATGTAGTCAAACGGAATCACCAGCAACACCGCCGGCGCATTCACCGCGCGATTGAGCCGCTCTTCGGCGAGCACGCGCGCGCCAAGCATGCGCTCGTAGTAGCGCACATGGCGCGGGTTGACTTCCATCAGCAGTACGTCGTAGCCGCGCAGTCGGTGTGCCACGATGTAGGCCACGTGAAAGAGGGCCGCGAGCACGCGCTTGGTGCCGGCCAGAGGGTCGATGGCCAGCTTGGTGAATTCGCAAATGCGCTGGCCGTCGTCGCGCAAGGTCTTGATCTCCGGGCCGAAGACGGATTCACTGGCCAAGCCTTCGACGCCGTCCAGGCCGATGGTGATGGTTCCGATGGTGTGCTCGTCTTCGGTGGCCGTCAGTGTGATGCGGTTGGCCGTCTGGTCGACAGGCAGCGACACCGTTTTGTAGCCACGCCAAGCGTAACGGTGGCGCAGCAGCATGTTGGCCGAGGCGCGGCGCACGAAGGAGTCGGCCGAACGGATCTTGAACTCGCGTGGCAGGCGATGGCCGTCGGGCAGCAAGTCAATGCGCGGCTGCTCCACCAACATCGGTGCGATGCCTTGCTTACCTTCCAACGGTGCTGCGATGATGGTGTTGGTGAACATGGAGGGGGCACTTCCGGATGCTGGTTGCGACCAAGTCTGCACTAGGTCGCCAAACTGAGTTGTTTCCAAAGTTAAGCGCAACCCCTAGAACGAGGCCAATCCGTCACACCTGTTTCGGGGGTGATGTAAGTAAGTGTTCCTGGACTGTCGCGACTGCGACAAGAAGGGCCGCAAACACGCGGGAAAACCCGCACTCGCCCCGCGCCGGCTCAGCCCGCCGACGCAGCGGCATGCGCCTCGATGTCGACGTACATCCAGAACTCTTGCCAGAAGAGAGGCCGGCGGTAGCCGACAACCCACGGCTGCACGAGGTCGGTGACGAAGCGATGCACGT
>JANMMH010000614.1:0-1760 GCA_031373055.1 Rubrivivax sp.
GTTGGCCTGGCCAGCGGGCTTGGTGATCGAGGTCTTTCGCACCACGCCGCCGCTGGTGCAACTCTTCTGGTTTTTCTTCGCGCTGCCAATTCTGATCCGCGTGGAGATGACACCTTTTGTGGCCGCAGCATTGACCTTCTCGATCCAGTCGGCGGCGTTTTTTGCCGAGGTCTTTCGCGGCGGCATCGTCTCGGTCGAGCGCGGCCAGTGGGAGGCCGCGCGGGCCATCGGCATGAACCCGCGCCAGACCATGCAGCGCGTGGTCTTGCCGCAGGCAGTCAAACGCATGATCCCGGCCTTCTTAGAGCGCGCCATCGAGCTGATGAAGACCACCACCCTGGTGGCCACGGTGTCGTATGCCGACCTGCTGTTCCAGACCAACGAGGTGGCGCAAAAAACCTTCCGGCCGCTGGAAGTTTTTACCACCGCGGCGCTGATCTACTTCGTCGTCATCTTCGGCGCCAGCCAGTGTGTGCACCGCGTCGAGCGGCGCCTTGCCATCAGTGGTGAAGGCACGCTGCGCTGATGGCCTACCGCTGGAATTTCGCGCCCGTGTTCGACAACCTCGACGTGTTGTGGGTCGGCGCGTTGGGCACGCTGCGCCTGTTTGCCATCTGCGCCGTGATCGGCTTGAGCCTGGGCTTGGCGGTCGGTCTGGCGCGCTATGCCAAGCGGCGTGCCGTCAACTGGCCGGCCACAGCATTTGTCGAGTTCTTTCGCAACACGCCGGTGCTGGTGCAGATCCTGTGGTTCTACTTTGCGCTGCCCATCTTGCTGCCGTTTGAAGTCAGCCCGCTGGTGGCTGCGGCGCTGGGCATCTCGCTCAACTCAGCCGCGTTCTCGGCCGAGATCTACCGCGCCGGCATCCAGGGCATCGAGCGCGGCCAGTGGGAAGGCGCACGCGCGCTGGGCATGAGCCAAGCCCAAGCCATGCGCCGCATCGTGCTGCCGCAAGCGCTGCGGCGCATGCTGCCGGCGCTGACCAACCGCGGCATCGAGATCTTCAAGATGACGACACTGGCCTCAGCCGTGGCCTATGTTGACTTGCTGCAGCAAGGCAAGTTGTTGGCGTCCCTGAACTTCAATCCGATCGAGACCTACAGCGTGATTGCCGTGATCTTCTTTCTGTGCCTGTTGCCACTTGTGCAGGCCACCTTCGCGCTTGAGCGCCGGCTGAAGCGCTCCGACTGAACACCGATGAACGACACCACCCCGCTGCTGCGCGTGCGCGGCCTGCACAAATCCTTTGACGCGCTGGAGGTGCTGCGCGGCATTGACCTGGACGTGGCGCGCGGCGACCGCATCGCCATCCTCGGCGCTTCGGGCTCCGGCAAGAGCACGCTGCTGCGCTGCCTGAACTTCATGGAGCGACCCAGTGCAGGCACGGTCGAGCTCGCCGGCCAGGCCATCGGGCGCGAGGTCACGCGGCGCGGCGGGCTCATCGAGCGCAGCTACGACGAAGCCGAGTTGACGCGCGTGCGCCAGCGCGTGGGCATGGTGTTCCAGCAGTTCAATCTGTTCCCGCACATGACGGCGCTGGGCAATGTGATGGAAGGCCTGCGCACCGTGCGTGGCATCGCCGCAAGTGAAGCGCGCGAGCGCGGCATGGCCGAGCTCACACGCGTGGGCCTGGCGGACAAGGCGGATGAATACCCGTCGCGCTTGTCGGGCGGCCAAAAGCAGCGTGTGGCGATTGCGCGCGCGCTGGCGATGGAGCCCGAGGTGTTGCTGTTCGATGAGCCCACCTCGGCGCTCGACCC
>JANMMH010000616.1:0-3776 GCA_031373055.1 Rubrivivax sp.
TTTGATCGACCACCGCTGCGTGGCGATGGGTGCAGTGGCGGTTCGTGCGCGCATGAAGGCTTTGAAGGAAGCCGGTGTCACGCTGGCCATTGCCGACGCGGTGACCGACGCTGACCTGCGCACGCTTGCCGAGGCTTCGCGCGACGAGAAGCTCGTGGTCGCCGGCTCGGGCCTGGCCATCGGCATCCCCTCGCTGCATGGCCTGGCACCCAACGCCGTGGCCGCCACTTTGCCGCCAGCGCATGGTGCGCGCGCCATCGTCTCGGGCAGTTGCTCGGCGGCGACCAACGCGCAGGTGGCGCAGTTCGTTGCCAGCGGTGGTGCGGCGTTTGCCGTTGATCCGCTGCAAGCCGCCACGGGCGCAGACCTCGTCGCGGAAGCGCTGGCCTGGGCCGTGCCGCGCCTGGGTGCTGCGCCCGTTCTGATCTACGCCACCGCCGCGCCAGAAGCCGTGCGCGAAGTTCAAGCCCGCCTGGGCGCCGAGCGCGCGGGAGCCTTGGTCGAAGACACGCTCGCGCGCATCGCCGCCGGTCTGGTGCAAGCCGGCGTGGGCCAGCTCATCGTCGCTGGCGGCGAAACCTCAGGCGCTTGTGTGCAGGCCCTGGGCATCACGCAGTTGCGCATCGGCGCGCAGATCGACCCCGGTGTGCCCTGGTGCCACGCCGCCATGCCGGGCATCCACCTGGCCTTGAAGTCCGGCAATTTCGGTGGCGTCGACTTCTTTCACCGCTCCTTTAGCCTGTTATGAACCACGACGAACAGCAGCTGCGTAAGGACATCTGCGCCACCGGCCGCTCGCTCTTTGATCGCGGCTACGTGCACGCCAGTGCCGGCAACATCAGCGTGAGGCTGGACGACGGTTTTCTCATCACGCCCACCGACGCCTGCCTGGGCCGAATGCAGCCCGAGCTGCTGGCTCGCATCAACAACCAAGGCGTGCAAACCGGTGGCGAGCGCGCCAGCAAAACGCTGGCGCTGCACCGGCGCATCTACGACGCCGCGCCCGAGGCACGCTGCGTCATCCACACGCACAGCACGCACCTGGTGGCACTCACGCTGCAAGGCGTTTGGAGCGTGGACGACATCCTGCCGCCGATCACGCCCTACTTCGTGATGAAGGTCGGCCATGTGCCGCTCATCCCCTACCACCGCCCGGGCGACCCGGCCGTGGCCGAGCTGGTGCACCACCGTATCAACGTTAGCGCGCAGCAGGGCCTGCCCCTGCGGGCCGTGATGCTGGAACGCCTGGGCCCGAACGTCTGGCATCAAACCCTGGCGGAAGCCAGCGCCGTGCTCGAAGAGCTGGAAGAAACCGCGCGCCTGTGGCTGCTGTGCCAGCCGCGCCCCGCGCCGCTGGGTGAAGCACAGATCGACGCACTGCGCCAGCACTTTGGCGCGCGCTGGTAAGGTGCCGCTCTCATCATGACCACGGCCTTCCTCGACCAACTCTTCGCACTGCGCGGCAAGACCGCCGTGGTCACCGGCGGCAGCTCAGGCATCGGCCAAGCGATGGCATGCGCTTTGGGCCGCGCCGGGGCCAGCGTGCTGCTGGTGGCGCGGCGCCAGGCCGAATTGCAGCAAGCCATGCAGCGCCTGCGCGTTGAGGGCATCAGCGCCGACTGCCTAACACTCGACCTGAGCGTCACCGAAGGCTTGCCCGCTGCCGGCCAGGCTTTGCTGGCCAAGGCGGCACAGATCGACATCCTCGTCAACGCTGCCGGCGTCAACCTGCGCCAGCCGTTCGACACGGTCAGCGTTGACGCCTGGCAGCAGCAGATCGCGTTGCACCTGGGCGCGCCGTTTTTCTTGACGCAGGCGCTGGCCCCCGCGATGGCCGCCCGCGGCTGGGGCCGCATTATCAACATCGCCTCGCTGCAATCCACGCGCGCCTTCGCCCACAGCGCCCCCTACGGCGCCGGCAAAGGCGGTGTGGTGCAGCTCACCCGCGCCATCGCGCAAGCCTGGTCGGGCAAGGGTGTCACCTGCAACGCCGTCGGCCCGGGCTTCTTCCCCACCGAGCTCACCGCACCAGTGTTTGCCGACGCAAGCCTGGCAGCCCACCACGCCGCGCGCACGGCCATCGGGCGCAACGGCGAGCTGGCCGATCTGCACGGTGCCACCATCTTCCTGGCCAGCCAGGCCAGCGGCTACATCACCGGCCAGACCTTGATGGTCGACGGTGGCTACACGTCCATGTAAGCGGAGTCAACACCATGCAAAGTCTGGTCTACACGCAACCCAACGAAGTGCAGTTGCTGGAACGCGATGAGCCCGTGGTTGCGGACAGTGAAGTGCTGCTGCGCATCGACGCCGCCGGCATCTGCGGCTCGGACATGCACGCCTACCACGGCCACGACCCACGGCGTCTGCCGGGGCTGGTGCTGGGCCATGAGTTCGCCGCCACCGTCATCGAGTCGCGCGCAACGGGCTGGCTAGCCGGGCAGCGCGTCACCGGCAATCCGCTCATTACCTGCGGCGCGTGCGACTACTGCTTGCAGGGCCGCGACAACCTGTGCGAGCGCCGCACCATGATCGGCATGACACGCCCAGGCGCCTTTGCCCAGCGCATGAGCATCCCCGCGCGCTGCCTCATCGAGCTACCCACCTCACTTTCGCCGTTAGCCGCCGCGCTGACCGAGCCCGCCGCCACCGCGCTGCACGCCATCAACCTGTCGATGCGCGCACTGGTGCGGCCGCTACCCGAATGCCGCGTGCTGGTCCTGGGCGGCGGCGCCATCGGCATGCTCAGCGCGCTCTTGCTGCGCCACTACGGCGTGGCCAGCTTGCATGTTGCCGAGACCAACCCGTTGCGCCGCGCATCCGTCGAGCGCCACGCACGCTGCACCAGCTTCCACCCGCGCGATGGCGCGGCCGCAGACAGCAGCTTCGAGTTCGTCATCGACGCCGTGGGCAGTGCCGCCACACGCAAGGCCGCGCTCGCGGCCGTGGCACCCGGCGGCGTGGTCATGCACATCGGCTTGCAAGACTGGGCCAGTGAAATCGACATGCGCAAACTGACACTCGCCGAGATCACGCTTCTGGGCACCTACACCTACAGCCAGGCCGACCTGCGTGCCACCGTGGCCGCACTCACACGCGGCGCGTTTGGTGATTTGTCGTGGGTCGAGACACGCCCGCTGACTGAGGGCGCAGCGGCGTTTGCCGACCTGCACGCCGGGCGCACGGCGGCGGCCAAAGTGGTGTTGATGCCGCAGGGCTGAGAGACGTTCAAGAGTGGCTGCTCAACACGCTCTGGCGTTCACGCTGGCCCTGCTGCTAGGTCCGTGTGTAGCGCAGGTCCCATCGCTCACGCTCGACAACCTGCCGCGCCCCACCACACCGCCGCCCGAAAAAGGCCCGGTCGTGCCTGCGCAGGTAGAGCGCTGGCGCACTGAGGCCAAGGCGCTGGAGCATGGCGACGGCGTGCCGCGTGACGCCGTGCGCGCCGCACAGCTGTACTGCCGCGCCGCGCGCTACGGCGACGCCGAGTCGCAGTTCAGCCTGGCCTGGATGCTGACCAATTCGCGTGGCATCGAACGCGACGACGCGCAGGCCGCGCACCTCTTTGCTGCGGCCGCTGAGCAGGGCCTGGCGCAAGCGCAAAACATGCTCGGCACGATGGGCACGCCGCGAGGCGAGCCGCCCGCGTGTTTGCGCCCGCCGGCCGAAGACTTGCGGCCGCCACCACCGCCGGCGCCCACGCATGCCACCAAAGTTCCGTTCAAGTTGGCGCCGCCCCCCGTGCCGGCGAACGCGCCGCCGCAGATCGTCAACTT
>JANMMH010000690.1:0-2527 GCA_031373055.1 Rubrivivax sp.
CCTGGCCGACATCCCCGCCAAACACGGCCTGACTAACGTTTATGCGGATGTGGGCCAACTCTTCGCGCAGACCACCATGTCCGAGCCCCGCCTGGCCGCCGTGATGCTGGGCCAGCTCATCAAAGGCATGGGCGCCGACCACGTGTGCTGGGGCACCGACGCCATCTGGACCGGTTCACCGCAGTGGCAGATCGAGGCCCTGCGCCGGCTGGAAATTCCCGAGGCGCTTCGCCAGAAGTACGGCTACGCGCCGCTGGGCGCTGCCGACGGGCCGGTGAAGACCGCCATCTTCGGCGACAACAACGCACGCCTCTACAACGTCAAGCCGGCGCTGCGCGCCGAGATTCAAAACGACAAGTTGACCGAGTACAAAACGTTGTACGCCAAGCACGGCGCGGGGCGCACGAACTTGGCTTATGGGTACGTGCGCAAGGTCGGTTGAGTCGGGTTGGCCCCTTCCCCCCTCCCTCCCCCTTGTCGGGGGAAGGCTGGGATGGGGGGTAGCGGGTTTGCGCGGCTGAGGTTTGCGACCCCCACCCCTGCCCTCCCCCTGCCAGGTGGAGGGAGAAAGGTGCCCCAGCGCGCAGTGTCTTGAGAAGCGTCAAGACGTCGCCTCCCTGGAGCGCCGTACTCTGCCGGTAACGGCTGGCATGCAGCCCGTGAGTGGATGGACTCAACAAGGGGCTGGTCATGGCGTTTCGATCCTTGGTGCTGCTGTGCATGGTCGGCCTCGTCGCGGCAAGCGCCGCGCCGGCCCATGGGCAGACGCCGTCGCCGACGTCGTCGCTGGAGCTCTTCGGTGTGCTCGACCTCGGCGTCGAACTCGTCAACCATGTCGGCGCCAACTCGGCCCGTCTCGTGCGCATGCCCTCGTTGACGGGCACCGTGTCGTCGCGCTTGGGCGTGCGTGTGCGTGAAGACCTGGGCGGCGGCCTCGCGGCGCTGGCGGTGCTCGAGATGGGCTTGGCGCCTGACACCGGCACACAGCTGCAAGGCGGCCGCGGCTGGGGACGCCAGTCCTTTGTCGGCCTGAGTACGCCCTGGGGCAGCTTCAGCCTCGGGCGTCAGTACACGATGCTGTTCTGGTCGTTGCTGGACGCCGACATCCTTGGCCCCAACATCTACGGCACGGGCTCGCTCGACGCGGGGCTGCCGAACGCACGCAGCGACAACACGCTGGGCTGGCGCGGCAACTTCGGTGGCTGGACACTGGGCGCCACCACCAGCTTCGGGCGCGACGTGGTCAACGCCGGCCCCAGTCCTGCAGGCAGCAACTGCCCGGGCGAGAGTGGCCTGGATGCGCGCGCCTGCCGTGGCTGGTCGCTGCTGGCCAAGTTCGACACGCCGCGCGGGGGTTTGGCGCTGGCCGACGATCGCCAGCATGGCCGCGCCTTGAGCAGCCTACCCGGCGGCGCGGTCGACGCCGTCTTCGGCGGGCTCGACAGCAGCGCCAAGGTCGACCGCCGGGTCTCGTTCAACGGCTACCTACGCCTGGGCACGACCAAGTTCGGCGCCGGCCTCGTGCGCCGCAGCAACGAAGGCGACGCGCTCAAGCCCGACAGCCGGCTGTGGTACGTCGGCGTGGCGCAGCTGCTGAACCCACTGTTGAGCCTGGACGCCGCCTGGGTGGCTCTGCGCTACCCGCATCTGGGCGGATACGACGCCTCGCTGCTGGCCGTGCGCGCGACCTACTCGCTGTCGCGCCGCACCGCGCTGCATGGCCAGTGGGGGCACATCCGTAATGGTGCGGCCAGCGCCTTATCGGTCAGCGCCGGCGCGGCAGGCAGCAACCCCGCTGCGGGGCGCGCACAGGCGGCGCTGCACGTGGGCGTGCGCCACTCTTTTTGAACCTTGGGCGCACTTAGCGCCCGCGCCGCACTTGCGCCAGCGGCCGCTTGCCTTTGAGCTGCCTCTCGATGCCGTCGTTCAGCGCACCCCGCAGCGCCACGACTTCTTCAACGTGGCCGTAAGCGCCGGGGAAGCGCAGGTCCAGCCACAGCCAGAGCGTGCACGCGCGCAGGGCTTGCTCCATGCGCTCAAGCCGGCTGTGGCCGTCGACCTCGTCCAGGAACCAGGGCTTGCCGGCACGGCCGGTTTGGGCGTGGCGGCTGCTCCAGTCCAGGAACTCTTGCAGCTGGGTGTCGGTGCGCGTGTCCACCGGCGCTTGCGCGTAGATGAAGCGCTCTTTGAGGGTCAGGCGGGAGGCACTCTCGTCGAGCTGCTCGGCCAGCGCCAGCATCTGGTCGAGCTCGGCCACGGCGAAGTGGGCGTCGTCCAGGGCCAGCTGGCCCACGAATACGTCAAGCACGGCGCGCAGTTTGCGCAGGTTCAGCCGCGCGGCGATGGTGTCGATGTGCCAGCCGTTGGGGGCCACCGGTGCTTTGAAGTTGTGCGGCGCGCTGGGGGTCGTGGCCAATAACTCTTTCAGTACGCGCAAGGCGGAAGGCTCGGCATCTTTGAGCACGCCGACAAATCCCTCTTCATGCAGGCCGTAACGCCCGGCGCGGCCGGCGATCTGGTGCACTTC
>JANMMH010000703.1:0-6689 GCA_031373055.1 Rubrivivax sp.
GCGAACAAATTCATGCGCTTTCGATGAAGACTTTGACCCCGGGCGAACACGCTGCGCAGGCCGCCCAAGCCACTCAGAGCCACCACTACTGACCCCCGCCTGCGCTGGTGCCGCAGGTGGGCGCTGTGCGCCGCAGCTGCCGCGCACAAGCCTCACGAGTCGGTGCCGCGCTTTTGATGCATGTCTTCATAAGCACGGATTAAAGCAACCCCCATGATCACCCTGGCCCTGTCCAAAGGCCGCATATTCGAAGACTCATTGCCGCTGCTTCGCCGCGCCGGCATTGAGGTCTTGGAAGACCCGGAAACGTCACGCAAGCTGATCATCGGCACGTCGCGCGCCGATGTGCGCGTGGTGTTGGTGCGCGCCACCGACGTGCCCACTTACGTGCAGCATGGCGGCGCCGACCTCGGCGTGGCCGGCCACGACATCCTGCTGGAACACGAAGGCGCCGGGCTTTATCGGCCACTGGACCTGCGCATCGCGCTGTGCCGCCTGAGTGTGGCCGTGCATCGCGACTTCGACTACGCGCGCGCCGTCAAACAAGGCTCGCGCATCCGCGTGGCCACCAAGTACACCCGCACGGCGCGCGAGTTTTTCGCCTCCAAGGGCGTGCACGTCGACCTTATCAAGCTCTACGGCTCGATGGAACTGGCGCCACTCACAGGCCTGGCCGATGCCATCGTTGACCTCGTGTCCACGGGCAGCACGCTGCGTGCTAACAATCTGGTGGAGGTGGAAAAGGTGGTCGACATCTCCTCGCGCCTGGTCGTCAATCAAGCCGCGCTGAAGCTCAAGCGCGAGCCGATCCGCGCACTGATCGACGCGTTTGAGGCAGCGGTGACTGAGGCGCAGGTGTGATGGATTCGATCCGCACGCTGCGCACCGACGCTGCGGACTTCGAGGCCGAGTTCGCAGGCTTGCGCCACTGGTCGGCCGAGGCCGATGCGGCGATCGAAGCGCGCGCGGCCGAAATCATTGCCGATGTGCGCGTGCGTGGTGATGCCGCCGTGCTGGAGTACACGCGGCGCTTCGACCACGTGCAGGCCGAAAGCGTGGCCGCGTTGGAGATCAGCCTAGACGAGTGCCGTGCAGCCTTTGGCGCCATCACGCCCGCGCAGCGCCAGGCCCTGCAAGCCGCCGCCGAGCGTGTGCGTCAGTACCACCTTCGCCAACTGCACGCCTGCGGGCGCAGCTGGAGCTGGCGCGACGACGACGGCAACCTGCTGGGCCAGAAGGTCACGCCGTTGGATCGGGTGGGCATCTACGTGCCGGGGGGCAAAGCGGCGTATCCGTCCAGCGTGTTGATGAACGCGATACCGGCGCAGGTGGCGGGTGTCGGCGAGATCGTGATGGTGGTGCCCACGCCGCACGGTGAGAAGAACCTGCTCGTGCTGGCGGCGGCCTTCGTCGCTGGCGTCCACCGCATCTTTGCGGTCGGTGGCGCGCAAGCAGTGGCCGCTTTGGCTCATGGCACGGCGACGATTCCGCGTGTCGACAAGGTCACCGGCCCCGGCAACGCCTATGTCGCCAGTGCCAAACGCCGTGTCTTCGGCCAGGTGGGCATCGACATGATCGCCGGGCCAAGCGAGATCCTGGTCATCGCCGACGGCAGCACGCCCGCCGACTGGGTGGCGATGGACCTCTTCAGCCAGGCCGAGCACGACGAGATGGCGCAGAGCATCTTGCTGTGTCCCGACGCGGCCTACATCGACGAAGTGCGTGCGGCGATTGAGCGGCTGTTGCCGCAGATGCCACGGCACGAGGTCATCCGCGCGTCGTTGGCTGGCCGCGGCGCCTTGATCCGCACACGTTCGATGTTAGAAGCCTGCGAGATCAGCAACCGCATCGCGCCCGAACACCTGGAAATCTGCGCCGCGCAGCCGCAGCGCTGGGAGCCGCTCTTGCGCCACGCCGGCGCCATCTTTGTCGGCGCCTACAGCAGCGAAAGCCTGGGCGACTACTGCGCTGGTCCCAACCACGTGCTGCCGACCTCGGGCACGGCGCGCTTCTCGTCGCCGCTGGGTGTGTACGACTTTCAAAAGCGCACAAGCTTGATCGAGGTCAGTGCAGCGGGTGCGCAAGTGCTGGGGCCCGTCGCCGCCGAGCTGGCGTATGGCGAAGGCTTGCAGGCGCATGCGCGTGCGGCTGAGATGCGGATGTCGGATCAGCCCGGCGCGACGCACGACGCCTTTCATGTGCGCACGGTGGACGACGGCAATGTCAACGTGCTCATCAAGCTCGCGGTGGCCGAGCATCAACGCCAGCTCGTCGCACCCGTGGCCACGTCGCTGGCACAGGCCGCCTACAACCCGACAGGCCGCCCGCTCGGGCTCTACGACGGTGACACGCCGGTGGGCTTCTTGCTGCTGTGGGAAGCCTGGCGCTCAAAGGACAAGCCGGTCGACGAGCTCTACGTTTGGCGCTTGATGATCGACGCTGCACACCAGGGGCGCGGCTACGGCGCCAAGGCCATGCGCTGGGTCATCAATGAGGCGCGCCGCCAGGGCGTGGCCAGCGTGGGGCTGTCGCACGTCGACAAGGAGCCCAACGCCGGGCCGTTCTACGAAAAGCTCGGATTCAGCTACACGGGCGTGGTGGACGAGGGCGAGCGTGTGATGGCCTACCCCTTGGCCGCGTGTTCAGCACCACCAGGCTCAGATCGCTCTTGACACGAACTTCGTGCAACACTATATTCGTGGAACACTGAATTCGTGGGCATATCATGAAAAACGTCACCGTCACCATGGAAGAGAGCGTCGCCGAGTGGGCGCGGCTTGAAGCCGCCAGGCGCAACACCAGCGTGTCCAAGCTCATCGGCGAAATGCTGGGCGAGAAGATGCGTCATGACGATGCCTATGCGCGCGCCATGAACGAGTGGCTGCAGCACGATTCGAGCTTCACCTCGGACGGCTCGCCCTACCCTACACGTGACGAGATCTATGCCGAGCGCCTCGATCGTTTTCGTTGACACCAATGTCTTGCTGTACGCCGAGGATGGTGCCGACAAGCTCAAGCACCGTGCGGCACGCGACTGGCTGCGCGAGCTTTGGCTTCGCCGCTGCGGGCGGCTGAGCAGCCAGGTGCTCAACGAGTTTTACGTCAATGCCACGCGAAAGCTGCGCCCGCCCATGCCCGCCGGTGACGCACGCGCCGAGGTGCGCCGCTACCAGCGCTGGCAGCCCTGGTTGGTGGACCACGCCACGGTTGAGTCAGCCTGGGCCATTGAGAGCCGCTACAGCATCAGCTACTGGGACGCCTTGATGGTCGCTGCCGCGCAGCACCTGGGCTGCACCATGCTGCTCACTGAGGACCTGCAACACGACCAGAGCTTCGACAGCCTGCGCGTGGTCAACCCCTTCCTCGTCGGCCCCGAGCTGCTGGACCCGCGCCCATGAACACACTCCACGAGCGCATCCAGCACACCATCCGCCAAGACGTGAAGTCCATGCATGCCTATGCCATCCAGGACAGCCGTGGTTTGGTCAAGCTCGACGCCATGGAGAACCCATTCGCGCTGCCCATGCCCTTGCAGCAGGAACTCGGTGAACGCCTGGGCCGCGCGGCCATCAACCGCTACCCGGTGCAAAGCAGCGCTGACGTGCTGGCGGCGCTGGCCGAATTTGTGCAGCTGCCCGCAGGCGCGAAGTTGATGCTTGGCAACGGCTCCGACGAGCTCATCGACATGCTCTGTGTCGCCTGCGATGTGCCAGACGCTGTGGTGTTGGCACCCGTGCCTGGCTTCGTGATGTACGAGATGTCGGCCAAGCTGCGCGGCCTGCGCTTTGTGGGCGTGCCGCTGACGGCCGACTTCGAGCTCGATGAAGCAGCCTTGCTCGCAGCCGTTGAGACGCACCGCCCCGCCATCACCTACATCGCCTACCCCAACAACCCGACGGCTAACCTTTTTGATGAGCGCATCATCCAGCGCATCGTCGCGGCCGTCGGCGCGCAGCAGGGCCTGGTGGTCTTCGACGAGGCCTACCAGCCCTTTGCCTCACGCAGCTGGATGCCCAAGCTCGGCGCGGCGCACCCCGCTCACGAGCATGTGCTGGTGATGCGCACGCTGAGCAAATTTGGCCTGGCCGGTGTTCGCCTTGGCTACATGGCGGGGGCGGCGGCACTTATCGACGAGATTGAGAAAGTGCGCCCACCCTACAACGTCAGCGTGCTCAACGCCACCGCCACGCTCTTTGCGCTGGAGCATGCCGACGAATACGCGCGTCAGGCTGAGGTGCTGAAGAGCGAACGCGCGCGGCTGCAAGGCATGTTGGCCGAGATGGCGACCGTGCGTGCCTACCCCAGTGAAGCCAACATGATCCTCGTGCGCGTGCCCGATTCGAACCGCGCTTTCGAAGGCATGAAGGCGCGCGGCATCCTGGTGAAACACATCGCCGGCCTGCACCCGCTGCTCGCAAACTGCCTGCGCCTCACGGTGGGCACGCCGCAAGAGAACGACCTCATGATCGACGCCCTGAAAGCGAGCCTGTGAAAACGACCCAATCTGTGACTGCCCCCCGCATCGGCGACGTGCAACGCGACACCAAGGAAACGCAGATCCACGTGCGCGTGAACCTCGACGGCCAGGGCGACGCCAAGCTCGCCACCGGCATCGGCTTCTTCGACCACATGCTCGACCAGATCGCGCGCCACGGCCTCATCGACCTTGACGTGCAGGCGGTGGGCGACCTTCACATCGACGGCCACCACACGGTGGAAGACGTCGGCATCACGCTCGGGCTGGCCGTCGCGCAAGCGGTGGGCGACAAGCGCGGCATCACGCGCTACGGCCACGCCTACGTGCCGCTGGACGAAGCGCTATCGCGTGTCGTCATCGACTTCTCGGGCCGGCCCGGGCTTCACATGCGTGTCCCCTTCAAGTCGGGCATGGTCGGCGCTTTTGACACGCAGTTGGCCTATGAATTTTTCCAAGGCTTCGCCAACCACGCCTTGGTGACGCTGCACATCGACAACCTGCACGGCGACAACGCGCACCACCAGTGCGAGACGGTGTTCAAGGCCTTCGCGCGCGCGTTGCGCATGGCGCTCACACCCGACGCGCGCGCGGCCGGCGTCATCCCCTCGACCAAAGGCTCGCTGTAGCTTGACCATGGGCACGGTGGCAGTGGTCGATTACGGCATGGGCAACCTGCGCTCGGTGTCGCAGGCGGTGATGCATGTGGCTGCGGACACGGGCATGCAGGTCATCGTCAGCGCGCGGCCCGATGAGATCTATGCCGCCGAGCGCGTGGTGCTGCCCGGCCAGGGCGCCATGCGCGACTGCATGCGCGAACTGCACGACTCGGGGCTGAAAGACGCCGTGCTCGACGCCGCCGCGCGCAAGCCCTTGATGGGCGTGTGCGTGGGCATGCAAATGCTGCTGGACCACAGCGAAGAACAAGACACTCCGGGCCTGGCCTTGATCCCTGGCATCGTCAAACGCTTCCAGCTTGACGGTCAACTGCAAAGCGACGGCAGCCGCTACAAGGTGCCACAGATGGGCTGGAACCGGGTACGTCAGCGGCCGCACGCGATGTGGAGCGGCGTGCCCGACGATGCCTATTTCTACTTCGTGCACAGCTACTTTGCCCAGCCGTCTGCGGCAGACCACACAGCGGGTGAGACCGACTACGGCGCACGCTTTACCTGCGCGCTGGCGCGGGATAACATTTTTGCCACTCAGTTTCACCCTGAAAAAAGCGCGACGCATGGCCTGGCCCTGTACCGCAACTTTTTGCGCTGGGTGCCTTAGCCCTCTCGCCCACCACGCCCAACACGCGCACCTCACGAGCCATGCTGCTGATACCCGCCATCGACATGAAAGACGGTAAATGCGTCCGTCTCGAACAAGGTGACATGAACATCGCCACCACCTTTGGCGACGACCCCGCCGCCATGGCGCGGCGCTGGGTCAACGCAGGTGCCCGGCGGCTGCACCTGGTCGACCTCAACGGCGCCTTTGCCGGCAAGCCGGTGAACGAAGCGGCGATGAAGGCCATCTTGCGCGAAGTCGGCGACGAGATCCCCGTGCAGCTGGGCGGTGGCATCCGCGACCTCGACACCATCGAGCGCTTTCTCGACGACGGCCTGAGCTACGTGATCATTGGCACGGCCGCGGTAAAGAGCCCCGGCTTCCTGAAAGACGCATGCAGCGCCTTCGGTGGCCACATCATCGTGGGCCTGGACGCGCGCGACGGCAAGGTCGCCACCGACGGCTGGAGCAAGATGACCGGCCACGAGGTGGTGGACTTGGCGCGCAAGTTTGAGGACTACGGCGTTGACGGCGTGATCTACACCGACATCGGCCGTGACGGCATGCTCAGCGGCATCAACATCGACGCCACCGTCAAGCTCGCTCGTGCGCTCAGCATCCCCGTCTACGCCTCGGGCGGACTGGCGTCGATGGTCGACATCGACCAGCTCTGCGCGGTAGAGGTCGACGGCGTGCAAGGTGTCATCTGTGGCCGCTCGATCTACAACGGTGCGCTTGACTTCGCGGCTGCGCAGGCGCGCGCCGACGAGCTCGGCGCGGCGCTGTAGTTCTGGCCGAACCCTTGCTTGCCAAACGCATCATCCCCTGCCTGGACGTGACCGGAGGGCGCGTCGTCAAGGGCGTCAATTTTGTGGAGCTGCGTGACGCCGGCGACCCCGTGGAAATCGCCGCGCGCTACAACGACCAGGGCGCCGAC
>JANMMH010000380.1:0-5445 GCA_031373055.1 Rubrivivax sp.
AGCCAGGGCGCCAAGCCTGGCCATGGCGGCGTGCTGCCGGGGCCCAAGGTCACGGCCGAAATCGCTGCGGCGCGCGGTGTCGCCATTGGCGAAGACTGCGTCAGTCCGGCGCAGCACAGCGCCTTCTCGACGCCGCTGGAGATGATGCGTTTCATCGAACGCTTGCGTCAGCTCTCAGGCGGCAAACCGGTGGGCTTCAAGCTGTGCATCGGCCACCCCTGGGAGTGGTTCGCGATCTGCAAAGCCATGCTGGAGAGCAACATCCTGCCCGACTTCATCGTCGTCGACGGCGCCGAGGGCGGCACCGGTGCGGCGCCGTTGGAATTCACCGACCATGTGGGCGCGCCGCTGCAAGAAGGCCTGCAACTGGTGCACAACACGCTGACAGGCTTGAACCTGCGCCACCGCATCAAGCTCGGCGCGGCGGGCAAGGTCATTGGCGCCTTTGACATCGCGCGGCTGATGGCCATCGGCGCCGACTGGTGCAACGCCGCGCGCGGCTTTATGTTCGCGCTGGGCTGCCTGCAGGCCCAGGCCTGCCACACGGGCGCCTGCCCCACGGGGGTCACGACGCAGGACCCACAGCGCCAGAAAGCCCTGGTGGTGCCCGACAAGACCGAGCGCGTGTACCGCTTTCACCACCACACCTTGCTGGCGCTGCGCGAAATGGTGCAGGCCGCTGGCCTCATGCACCCCAATGAGATCAAGGCCAGTCACATCGTGCGCCGTCTCGCCAATGGCGAGGTGCGCCTTCTGGCCAACGTGCTGACCTTCGTCAAGCCGGGTGCCTTGCTCGACGCCAGCGCCGGGCGCGGGCCCTGGCCGCACATGGTTTTCGAGTTGTACTGGCCGCAGGCCCGCAGCGGCAGCTTTGCCGCACGCGCGCCCGCTCAGGTTGATCAGGCGCTTCAGACGGGCGCCGGTGGCGCGGTGTCGATGAAGCTTGAGCGTGCGGAGAGCTTGTCGTAGAGCTTGTGCAGGTTGGCGTGGTCGTCACGCCACTTGATGTGCGCGAAGCGGAAGTCCAAATAGCCTAACGCGCAACCTACGGCCACATCGGCCAGCGTGAAGTGGTTGCCGCTGCACCAGGGCTTGTCGCCCAGGCCTTGCGCCATGGCTTTGACGGCGGCGTCCACGCGCGACATCTGGCGGTCGATCCAGGCTTGTGAACGTTGCTCGGGCTTGCGCCCGGCCCAGTTGGCTTCCAGCCGCGCCAGGATGCTGGCGTCAAGCAGGCCGTCGGCCAGGGCTTCCCAGGTGCGCACTTCCACGCGTTCGCGGCCTGACGCCGGGATGAGCTTGCCCACGGGCGAGAGCGTGTCGAGGTATTCGACGATGACGCGCGAATCAAACACCGCCTCGCCACCCTCAAGCACCAAGCAGGGCACCTTGCCCAAGGGGTTGCTCTTGAGCATGGCGTCGCTGGCCCACACGTCTTCAAGCAAGAGCTCGCATTCGAGCTTCTTCTCGGCCATCACCACGCGCACTTTGCGCACGTAGGGGCTGGTCAGCGCACCGATGAGTTTCATTTGGTCTTGGTTCTTTCTTTTTGGCCCTGGGTTCGAACCATTCTAGCCAGCGACCCCTTATCAAGAGGCGGTGTGATGTCGTGTGAAATCCACGCGCGCAGGGCGTCCTGGCAGGTGCAGCTGCACGCCACGTTCGGGCGCTTGCGCGATGAGCTCACCCGCGCGCACCACGAACAAGCGTGGCGCACGCAGACGGATCGCTTCCTCGGGCGAGCGCGCCTGCAAGAGCACCAAGTCGGCGCGGCAGCCGGGTGTGAGGCCATAACCGTCGAGCGCCATCACACGTGCGGCGTTGACGGTGACGGCGTCAAAACACTGGCGCATGGCCGCTTGCGAGGTCATCTGCGCGACGTGCAAACCCATGCTGGCCACTTCCAGCATGTCGGCCGAGCCCAGCGCATACCAAGGGTCCATCACACAGTCGTGGCCGAAGGCGACGTTGATGCCGGCTGCCAACAGTTCAGGTACGCGGGTCATACCGCGCCGCTTGGGGTAGCTGTCGTGGCGGCCTTGCAGCGTGATGTTGATGAGCGGGTTGGCCACCACGTGCAGTTGCGCCTCAGCCATCAGGGGCAGCAGCTTGCTCACGTAGTAGTTGTCCATCGAGTGCATGGAGGTGAGATGCGAGCCGGAAGCGCGGCCGTGCAGCCCCAGCCGCTGCGTGTGAAAGGCCAGCGTTTCGATATGGCGGGACAGCGGGTCGTCGCTCTCGTCGCAGTGCATGTCCACCGGCAGGCCGCGCTGCGCAGCCAGCTCGCACAACAGTTGCACGCTGAGCGTGCCCTCATCCATCGTGCGCTCGAAGTGCGGGATGCCGCCGACGACATCGACCCCCATGTCCAGCGCGCGTTTCAGGTTGGCTAACGCGTTAGCGGAGCGCAGCAGGCCGTCTTGCGGAAAGGCCACGAGTTGCAGGTCGAGATACGGCTTGACCTGGGCCTTGACGTGCAGCAGCGCCTCCACCGCCAGCAGCCGGTCGTCGCAGATGTCGACGTGCGAGCGGATGGCCAGCAGCCCCTGCGCCACGGCCCAGTCGCAGTAGGCCAGTGCACGCTCGACCAGCGCCTCTTGCGTCAACAGCGGCTTGAGCTCACCCCAGAGCTGGATACCTTCGAGCAAGGTGCCGCTGGCATTGACGCGCGGCAGGCCATGGCTGAGGGTGGCGTCGAGGTGGAAGTGCGCGTCGACAAAGGGCGAGCTCAGCAACCAGCCTTGCGCGTCGATGAGCTCGGCGTGCGGCGGCGCAACCAGCGCGGGGCCCAGTGCAGCGACGCGGCCATCCATCGCCAGCAGGTCGATGCCACGGCGGCCATCGGTCAGCGTGGCGTTGCGAATCAAGAGTGGCTTGGGGCTCGTAGGCATGGCTACTTCATGAACGACGGCAACCACAGCGCCAGCTGCGGGAAGAGCATCACCAGCGCCAGCCCCACCACCAAGGGCACGCAGAAGATGGCGCAGCCGCGGAAGATGGCCAGCATGCCCACGCCTTTCAAGAGCGCGTTCATGACGAACATGTTCATGCCCACCGGCGGCGAGATGAGGCCCACCTGCACCACCAGCACGATGAGCACGCCAAACCACACCGGGTCGAAACCGAGCGCGGTGACGACGGGGAAGAACACCGGCAGTGTCAGTAACACCATCGTTAGCTCTTCCATGATGGTGCCCAGCACGACGTAGACCAGCATCATCGCGGCGATCACCGCCAGCGGCGGCAGGCCGAGCTGCGTGATGCCGTCTTTCAAGTCACCGGGCATGGTGGTGAAGTTGACGAAGGCCGAGAAGATCGACGCGGCGATGAGGATGGTGAAGAGCATCGCCGTCGTGCGCGCGCTTTCCAGCAAGACCTCATACAAGACCTTGGGCGTGAGCGTGCCACGCAGCAGCGCAAAGAAGAAGGCACCCGAGGCGCCGATGCCCGCGCCTTCGGTGGCGGTGAACACGCCACCGTAAATGCCGCCGAGCACGATAACCACCAGCGCCAACACGCCCCAAATGCCGCGCAGCGCGGCTATGCGCTCCGTCCAGCTGCTGCGTGGCCCTGCCGGGCCGGCATCAGGGTCGCGCCAGATGACCCATAGCACGCCGAGCATCAGCAAACCCGCGCACACCAGCCCGGGCAGCACACCGGCCGCGAAGAGTTTGCCGATGTGCGTTTCGGTGACGATGCCGTAAATGACCATGATGGTCGACGGCGGAATCATGATCCCCAGCGTGCCACCGGCCGCGATGACGCCGGTGGACAGGTAGTCGGCGTAGTCCAGCTTCTTCATCGGCGGGAAGGCGACCTTGCTCATCGTGGCACAGGTGGCGATCGACGAGCCGCAGATCGCGCCGAAGCCCGCACAGGCCACCACCGTGGCATGCGCCAGGCCACCGCGCAGGTGGCCCACGAAGGTGAACGCCGCGCGAAAGAGCTCATGCGCCAGGCCCGCGCGCGCCACAAAGTTGCCCATCAAGATGAACAGCGGCACCACGCTCAGCGTGTAGGCGAAGCCGGTGTCGAAGACAACCTGCGAGGCGTTGGCCATGGTCGGCTGCCAGCCGCGCATGAGCCCCAGGCCAACGAAGCCCACCAGCCCCATGGCGAAGGCCAGCGGCACGCGCAAGAGCGCGAGCACGAAGACGCCGGCAAAGCCGAGCAGCGCGTCAGTCACAACACGGCACTCACAACACGCCGCTCACAGCGCGCCTTCGGGCAACTCGGTGGCGTGTTGCCCGGCTTCAGGCTTGACGATCAGCCAGGCGTGCATCAGCGCCGTCAGCGCGAGCAGCAAGGCCATCGCGTAGACCACCACGTCCACACGCAAAAGCAGCTGCGCGGTGGTCTGGCCCGACTCGCTGATCTGCCCGGCCTTGACCCACATGACCCAGGCCAGGCCGCCAAGCAAGGTGGCGCTGAGCACTTCCACCAGCACCTGCTGCACACGGCGCAGCCAGCGCGGCATCAGCGCGTCCAGCGAATCGAAGGTGACGTGTTCACCACGCAGCGACACCAGCGGCAGCGCGGCGAAGATGACGCAGACCATCAAGAGCTCGGTGAGCTCCAGCGAGCCGGGTACGGAGCTGTCAAGCAGCTTGCGCCCGCTCACGTCCAACAGTGTCAGCAGCATGATGGCGAAGAGGCCCAGTGCGGCCAACACGCCGCACAGCGTGGTGAGTGCCTTCTTCAAGCGCCTACTGCGCCTTCTTGATCTCGGCGCGGAACTCGCCCAGCACCTTCTTGGGATCCTTCAAGCCCTTCTTCTCGGCCTCAGTGATCCACTTGGTTTCCAGCGGTGCGGTCTTCTCGCCCACCGCTTTGACAAACGCCGCGTCGGCGTTGGCGAACTGC
The DNA here is from genome assembly GCA_031373055.1 of Rubrivivax sp. Lineage (GTDB taxonomy): Bacteria > Pseudomonadota > Gammaproteobacteria > Burkholderiales > Burkholderiaceae_C > Rubrivivax. Next base: position 4,864 of record JANMMH010000380.1, read on the forward strand.
ACGCCTGCGGCTTGCATGAAGGCCTTGCCGCGGCGGTCGACCTTGTCCCAGCTGCGGCCGAACATGCGCGCAGCGAACTCGCCCGAGAGCTCGTCCACGGCCTTCTTCACATCAGGCGCCAGCGCGTCGTACTTGGCCTGGTTCATCATGAAGACGAAGCTGGTGTTGTAGAGCCCACCGGGGAAAAAGGTGGCGTGCTTGATGACCTTGTCGATCTTGAAACCTTCCACCGACTCGGCTGGGAACAGCGTGCCGTCCATCACCCCCGTCGACAGCAGCTCGTAGCTTTCGGTCGCGGGCTTGAGCGTCACGTTCATACCCAGCGACTTGCTGATCTCGTTGACCATGCCGCCGCCGATGCGAAACTTCAAACCCGCCAGGTCGTCGACTTTGGTGATCGGCCGCTTGGTGTTGAAGACGATGCCCGGGCCGTGCGTGAACACGGCCAGCACCTTCACGCCCTTGTGTTCGTCAGCAAAGGCCGGGTACTTGGCATACATGCGCTGAAAGGCCACTGATGAAGCTTCCGCCGAATCACCCAGGAACGGCAGCTCCACCATCTGGGTGGTGACAAAGCGGCCC
>JANMMH010000716.1:0-1758 GCA_031373055.1 Rubrivivax sp.
TCAGTTTCCTGTTCAAGCCGGCATGGCCAGCGTGCCCGCACGCATCAGCGCCAGCACCACGTCGCGCTTGTGGTTCAGGTGCGTGATGAGTACCTCGCGTAAGCCCGCTCCGTCGCGCGCGGCCAGCGCCTGCACCATGCGCGAGTGTTCTTTCACCGCGCGCGCCCATTTTTTTTCGTCCTGATTCGAGCGAAAACGCAGGGCCTGCAAGCGCGCGTTGGCCATGGCGTAGGCGCGCGCCAGCACGGGGTTGTGCGCTGCTGTGTTGATGGCCGCGTGGATCTGCGCGTTGAGCCGGTAGTAGGCCGAGAGGTCGCGCCGCGTGTAGGCCGCCAGCATCTCGTAGTGCGCGGCCTCGATGTGGCGCAGCTCGGGTTCAGTGATGCGCGCGGCGGCGAGCTCGCCGGAGAGGCCCTCAAGCGCGGCGATGAGCTCGAAGCAATGCATCACGTCGTCCACACCGAGCTGCACCGCCACTGCGCCGCGGTTGGGCAGCAGCTCGACCAGGCCTTCGGCGGCGAGCTGCTTGATGGCTTCACGCAGCGGCGTGCGCGAGATCTTCAGTCGCTCGCTCAGCTCGCGCTCATTGAGCTTGGCGCCCGGGGCGATGTGGCCTTCCACCAGCAGCGTGCGCAAGCGCTGCACCACCTGCTCGTGCAAGCCGCTGCGCGTGAGGGGAATGATCTCGGCCATGGGCGGGTTCGTCGTTAGCTGCATTTTGCATGCAAACCAGATGGCGGGTCAACGAGCGGCGACGCCAGCGCTGGCGCTTGACAATTCCACTTTGCATGCAAAACAATCGCGCCTCCTCGTGACTTCGGGCTCGCCATGATTCGCCTTAACCAACACCCCAGTGGCCGCCATTTCCTGCAGATCCCCGGCCCCAGCCCCGTGCCCGACCGCATCTTGCGTGCGATGAGCCTGCCCACCATCGACCACCGCGGCCCCGAGTTCGCGGGCCTGGGTTTGCAGGTACTGGCGGGCATCAAGAAGGTCTTCAAGACGCAGCACCCCGTGGCCATTTACCCAGCCTCGGGCACAGGTGCTTGGGAGGCGGCGTTGGTCAACACGCTGAGCGCTGGCGACCTGGTGCTGATGTACGAGACGGGGCATTTCGCCTCGCTGTGGAACAAGCTGGCGTTGCGCCTGGGTTTGCAGACGGAAGTCATCGCGCGGCCTGGCGTCGACGCCACGACGGGCGTGCCGAACTCGTGGCGCGAAGGCGTGCAGGCCGAGCTCATCGAACAGCGCCTGCGTACCGACACCGGCCACACGATCAAAGCCGTGTGCGTGGTGCACAACGAAACCAGCACGGGTGTCACCAGCGACATCGCCGCCGTGCGACTAGCCATCACCGCCGCCAAACACCCGGCGCTGCTGATCGTCGACACCATCTCGGGCCTGGCCAGCGCCGACTACCGCCACGACGAGTGGGGTGTCGACGTCACGGTGAGCGGCTCGCAAAAGGGTTTGATGTTGCCGCCGGGCATCAGCTTCAACGCCTTGTCGCCGCGTGCTTTGGAAGTTAGCAAGACGGCCGGCCTGCCGCGCTCTTACTGGGCCTGGGACGAGATCGTGGCCATGAACGAGACGGGCTACTGGCCCTATACGCCCAACACCAACCTGCTCTACGGCCTGAATGAGGCGCTGGACATGCTGCTGGGTGAGGGGCTGGACAAAGTCTTCGCGCGCCACCAGCGTTGGGGTGCGGCGGTGCGTGCGGGTGTACAGGCTTGGGGCCTGGCCGTCCAGTGCGCC
>JANMMH010000744.1:0-1913 GCA_031373055.1 Rubrivivax sp.
GCTGGCCCCACTCCGAGATGTCGAAGCACAAGTCCTTTGTGGAGAAGCCGCCATAGCCGTTGTAGACCGCCGTGGCGCTGGCGCCGCCCTCGAAATCGATCCACACGCTGTGCGCGCCCACGCCACGGCGTGCCGCGTCCCAGTCGAACACCCGCGCGCGCACGCTTTTGGCGCGTCCGCCGCAGAGCAGGCGCAGCACGTCGAACTGGTGCGAGCCTTGGCGCAGGGTGACACCGCCGCCAAGGGCACTGTCGAGCTCATCAGCACGGCGCGGGCGGCGCATCCAGTCGCTGAAACACCAGTGCTGCGCCATGCGCACCGCGCCAAGCTCGCCGCTTTGAATGAGCTCGCGCATGGCGCGCATGGGGGCGTCGAAACTGTGCGAATGGCCGACCACGAGCGCGACGCCATGCTTCTCAGCCGCGGCCACCACGGCGTGCGCGCCGGCAAGGTCCAGCGCCATCGGCTTTTCAAGCAGCACGTGCAGGCCCGCAGCGGCGGCGGCACCCGCTTGCTTGGCATGCAGCGGCGTGGGTGTGGCGATGCAGATGGCGTCCAGACCGGGGTGCGCCAGCAGTGCGTCGAAGCCTTCATAAACCGCCACGCAGTCTTCGCGCTTGGCCGCATCGCGCACCGCCGCATCCGGGTCAGCCATCGCCACCCACTCGAACGCGACGTGCTTCTTCAGCGGCGCGATGAACGCGCGGCCGGCGGCACCCAGGCCGGCGATGCCGACGCGAATAACGCTCGTCATAAGCGTGTCGGCCAAGGCGCGATCACTTGGCCTTCTTCACGATGCCGTCCTCAAACGACTTCAGCCACTTGTCCTGCAAGTCCAGCACACGCGCCGGGTCCAGCATCTTCATCGGAACGCCGCTCAGCGGGTTGGGGATGGTCTTGCTGGCCGGCACAAACTGCGCGTCAGCCAGCAGCTTCTGGCCTTCGCCCAGCATGAAGTCGATGAAGAGCAAGGCAGACGCCGGGTTGGGCGAGCGGCGCATCAGCGCGATGGTGCTGGGCTGCGCCAAGAGCGGCTGGATGACCCAGTTTTCAATCGGTGCGCCCTTCTTCTTCAGCTGCTCGGGGATCCAGCTGTAGACCGTCAGCGCCAGCGGGATGTCGCCCGAAGCCACCAGGTTGGTGAGCACGGAATGGCCCTTGCGCGCCGAGATGCTGTTGCCCGCCATGATCTGCTCAAAGAGCCGCGTGCCGCGCTCTTCCCCCAGCTCCGCCAGCAGCGTGCCGTACCAGGCATGATTGTTGGCTTCGATGCCAAGCTTGCCCTTCCAGCGCGGGTCGGCCAAGTCTTGATACGAGCGCGGCAGATCCTCCTTCTTCACCAGGTTGGTGTTGTAGGCCGCCGTCCAGATGTCCAACGAAATGCCGGCCCAGCCCCGATGCGCAGGCACGGCCTCGGGCACCAGGTCTTTCAGCCCCGGCGACCACATCTCTTGCAGCAACTTCTCGCGCCACGCAGCTTCGTTTTCGGGCGCGTTGTTTTGCACGATGTCGGCGTCAAAGCGCCCACCGCGCGATTCGGCAATGACCCGCTGCAACACCGCTTCCGAGCCCGAGCGCCAAGCCTTGACCTTGATGCCGTACTTCTTGGTGAAGGCGGCGATCACCACTGGCAATGCCGGGTAGACGTGATAAATCGAGAGCTCGCCTTCTTTCTTCGCCATCTCGACAAGGCGGTCTTGGCGGTCGGCGCCTTGGTGCAACGCCAGGTCGCGCGCGGCTTTGCCGGGGTCTTGGGCGAATGCGGCGCTAACGAACAGAGTGAGGGCTGCGATGCCGGTCCATAAACGCTTTGTCATGATGATTCGATCCTTGGGTCACTCAACGGTTTACGCGTGCTGGCGGGGGCCTTGGGTGTGGGGTTCCGCTCATGTCCCCCGGGCCGGGAAATACCC
>JANMMH010000387.1:0-8014 GCA_031373055.1 Rubrivivax sp.
AGCTGCGTGCGGCCATGCACGTGCAGCGCGGGGTACGGCGTGTAGCGATTGAGCCAGCCGCTGAAGTTGCCCGCGCCGTTGGTGTAGATCACGTCGGTGCCGAGTGCTTTGTGCACGGCGCGCACCACCACGGCCATGTCCAGCGGCGCCACCGCGTGGGCTTGCAGATTGCCCAAGTAGTCGGCATGCACGGTCTGCGCATGCGCGGCCCAGGGCACGGTGGTGGGAGCAGCAAGCGTCTCCAGCGCTTTGGCTGCTAACGCCATCGATGACTGCATCATCAGGTCGGCCGTGTAGACGCGCCCCAGCTCTTCGGCACCAGCGTGGATGTGCACGAGCTTTTGCCTCGGCCGCGGCACTTGCAGCAGCGTGTAGCCGCCGGTCGTCATCTCGCCCAGGCGAATACCCAGCGCGATGATGAGATCGGCCTCGCGCACATGCGCGGCCAGCTTGGGGTTGATGCCGATGCCCACGTCACCGGCGTACAGCGCATGGCGGTTGTCGAAGGTGTCCTGAAAGCGCATGCCATTGGCCACAGGCAGTTGCCAGTTCTCGGCGAAGCGCTGCAAGGCGCGTGTGGCGTCGGCGTCCCAGCCGCTGCCCCCGGCAATCACTAAGGGCCGAGTTGACTGCAAGAGCAGCGCGCGCAATTGCACCAGTGAGCCGGGTGCCGGCCAGGCGTGTGCGGGCTCGGCGCGTGGCAGCACGGGCGCGCCGGTGAGCGCCGTCAACATGTCCTCGGGCAGCACCACCACCACCGGGCCGGGGCGGCCTTGCATGGCGGTGTGAAATGCGCGCGCGACGTACTCGGGCAGGCGGTCGGCGCTGTGCACTTCGCCCACCCACTTGGCAAGCCCCAACGTGCCGGGGCCGAACATCTGGCGGTAGTCGAGCTCTTGAAATGCCTCGCGGTCGCGCTGGTCGCTGGCGACCTGGCCGACGAAGAGGATCAGCGGCGTGGAGTCCTGAAACGCCGAGTGAATGCCGATGCTGGCGTTGGTAGCACCCGGCCCACGTGTCACGAAACAGATGCCTGGCCGCCCCGTCAACTTGCCCTGCGCCTCAGCCATGAAGGCCGCACCACCTTCTTGCCGGCAGGCAATGAAGCGAATGCGCTCGCGGTGCTCGTGCATGCCGTCGAGCACGGCCAGGTAGCTCTCACCGGGCACGCCAAAGACGGTGTCGACGCCTTGGGCGATGAGGGCTTCAACCAGCGCGTGGCCAGCGGGGCGTGATATCAATGTGGATGCAGCGTTCATGGGTTCAGTGTTCAATCAAAAGTTCAAGCAGCGAGCATGGCCGCACGCGAGCGTGTGGACCACGAGACAAGACCAGCGCAGGCGACGCCGACAGTGAGAGCCAGCGCAGCGGCAACAAACACGCCGCGTGGCATGGCGTGGTCCATCAGCCAGCCAAAGACCGGGGCTGAGACGGCGAAGCCGACATCCAAGCCGGAATACACCGTGCCGTAGACACGCCCCGTGGCGCCAGGTGGCGTGGCGGCCTTGATGAGCATGTCGCGCGAAGGCCCTGCCAGGCCGCTGCCGACACCGGCCAGCGCGGTGGCAGCGGCCGCGCCCAGCGGTGAAAGCCAACCGGTGGCCACCAGCAGCAACGTCCCGGCCGCCAGCGCCATGGCCAGCGCAATGTTGCGCTCCAGCCTGGGGTCGCGCGCCACCAGGTAACCACCCAGCACCATGCCCGCCGCACTGCACAGCATGTAGGCAGTGACGACGTAAGCCGTGCTCGACAAAGGCAGGCCGTAGACGACGGCCAGCGCCGGGCCGGCGAAGCTTTGGATGGCGCTGAGTGCCGCGGTACTCCAGAAGAAAAACGAGAAGCACAGCCAGACCGAGGGCAGGCGCAGAAAGGCCAGTGTGTGCACCGCTGCCGCAGACGCTTCCATCTTGGCCAACGCGGGCGCCACGCTGCGGTCGTCAATGTCTCGCCGCCGCCACCACAGCAGCATCAACAAACCCAGCGCCAGCAGCGCACTAGCGACATAAGCCAGCCGCCACTGCCCGGTGCCCTGCGCAATGCCAATCATGAAAAGCGGCGCGACCGCCCAGCCCATGTTGCCGCAGATGCCGTGCACCGAAAACGCGTGGCCCAGCCGGCGCGGCGAGACACGTTTGTTCAGCACCGTGAAGTCGGCCGGGTGAAACGGGCAGTTGCCCAGCCCCGCCAGCGCCGCAGCCAGCAGCAGCCCCGAATAGCCCTGTGCCGTAGCGGCGGCCACCGAGGCCAGCACAAAGCAGCCCAAGGCCGCAAAGAGCACCGGCCGCGCGCCGATGCGGTCGACCACAAAACCGGCCAATGCTTGACCGATGCCTGAGATCACGAAGAACAACGTGACGAGCAAGCCCAGCTGCGACCAGCTCAAGCCGAACTCAGTGATGAAGGTCGGGAACAACGGCGGCAGCAGCATGTGGTGGAAGTGCGATGTCGCGTGCGCCAGGCCCACCAGCGCGATGGTGCGCATGTCTTGCTGCTTGCTCTGATCAACTTCAGCCATGCGCTTACTTTAGGCGACCAAAGCCACACACCCATCCACATGCAGGCATGCCGCTACGATGCAGACCCCTTGCTCCCTGCAAGCTTCAAGACCGTCCCAAATCATGGACTCTGTGCTCTTCGACTACACCCGCCAAGACGCCGCCGGCACCTGCAGCACGGCGCAAGCCTGGGCGCGGCAGCCCGCGCCGCTTTCGCCGCCCGAGCGCACGGCGATGAAAGCGCGAGCGGCCGCACTCCTGAAGCAGCACAAGGCGGTGCTGGTGGCGCATTACTACGTCGACGGCGACTTGCAAGATCTGGCGCTGGAAACCGGCGGCTGCGTCGCCGATTCGCTGGAGATGGCGCGCTTTGGTCGCGACCATGAAGCGCAGACGCTGGTGGTGGCCGGTGTGCGCTTCATGGGCGAATCGGCCAAGATCCTGAGCCCGCATAAGCGCGTGCTGATGCCCGACCTGGAAGCCACCTGCTCGCTCGACCTGGGCTGCCCACCCGAGCAGTTCAACGCCTTTTGCGACGCCCATCCGAACCGCGCCGTGGTCGTCTATGCCAACACCAGCGCGGCCGTCAAAGCGCGTGCCGACTGGATGGTCACCAGCTCCTGCGCAGTCGCCATCGTCGAACACCTGAAGGCCCAGGGCCGCAAGATCCTGTGGGCGCCTGACCGGCATCTGGGCCGCTACATCCAGGAGCAAACCGGCGCCGACATGCTGTTGTGGAACGGCGCGTGCATCGTGCACGACGAGTTCAAGGGCCTGGAGCTCGACTTGCTCAAACGCGAACACCCCGGCGCGATGGTGTTGGTGCACCCCGAGTCACCGCGCCCAGTGGTCGAGCTGGCCGACCTGGTGGGCTCGACCACACAGCTGCTCAACGCTGTCGTGAAAGGCAGCGCGCAGACCTACATCGTCGCCACCGACAACGGCATCCTGCACCGCATGCGTCAACTCGCACCCGGCAAGACGTTGATTGAAGCGCCCACGGCCGGCAACAGCGCTACCTGTAAAAGCTGCGCGCATTGCCCGTGGATGGCCATGAATGCGCTGCAAGGCGTGGTGGCTTGTCTGGAGCTGGGCCACGCTGAGATCAACGTGCCTGAGCCGACGCGCACGCAAGCCCTGGGCTGCATCGAGCGCATGCTCGACTTTGTGGCCAAGAACCCCGGCAGCGTGGCCGCGCCGCGTGCAGGTTTCGTCAAGAACATCGGCGCCGCGTGATGAAGAACTTCGAGCACAACGAAACGCTGACGCAAGCGCGCGCACGCAACATCCACGATGCCCTCTTTGAAGACATCGGCATCAGCGACTGGACGGCCAAGCTCGTGCCTGCAGGCCGGCGCATTGAAGCCAGCGTGCTGTGCCGCGAGCGCGCTGTGCTGTGCGGGCGCGAGTGGTTTGACGGCGTGGTGCACGCGCTCGACGCTACGGCCACGCTTGAGTGGAGCGTCCTTGAGGGCGCCTGGATGCAGCCCAACCAAACCATCGTGCACATCCACGCCGACGCCCGCGCGCTGCTCGCGGCCGAGCGTCCTGCCCTGAACTTCATCCAGCTGCTGAGCTACACGGCCAGCGAAACACGCCGCCATGTCGAAGCCGTGGCCGGCGTTTCGCCCAACGCTGGCGGCTGCGCCATCATGGACACGCGCAAAACACTGCCGGGCCTGCGCCTGGCACAGAAGTACGCCGTGCGTGTGGGTGGTGGCCAGAACCAACGCTTGGCGCTGTACGACGGCATCTTGATCAAAGAAAACCACATCGCTGCAGCCGGTGGCGCCGTGGCCGCGCTGCGCCAGGCCGTGGCCTTGAACGCCGGCGTCGACATCCAGATCGAGGTGGAAACGCTGGCCCAGCTCGAAGACGTGCTGGCCGCAGGTGCCACCAGCGTGCTGCTGGATAACTTCACACTTGAGCGCATGCATGAGGCCGTGCGCCTCACTGCCGGGCGCGCGAAGCTCGAAGTTTCTGGCAGCGTGCAGCTTGAGCAGCTGCGCGCCATCGTCGCCACCGGCGTGCACCGCGTGTCGATCGGACACCTGACCAAAGACGTCAAGGCGGTGGACTTCTCGATGCGCGTCGCTCCGCTGACCAGCTCGATTTAAGCGAGGCGCCAGTGTGGCCGATATCGCGAGGACCGGCTTCCACCAACTCGAGCACACACCATGGGCCCAGACTTCAGTTCCATCCGCAACTTCCACGAGCGCAGCGTGTGCGAAGCAGTGACCGTGGCGGCTGAGCGCTACCCCGGCGTGCAGGATGACGACGAGCTGCTTGCCGACGTGGCCTGTGTGGCCCTGAACCGCATGCCCCCGCGCTATATCCGGCACGAAGTCGACTTTTCCTTCTATCAAAGCGATTGCGAACGTTCTGAAACGGAACGCCAGGTTTCCGACGCAGTAGAGTTCGCCTTCGGTTTTGTCCAGGCGCGCACCGCCATGCGCGCGCGGCGTTAAGCCGGCCCTTCCCGCCACCGGTGTGGCGACCCGACTCGACGCATGCCTACCCAAGCGCCGCCCCCCGATTCGTTGCCAGCTGAACCCGGCTTGGCCGAGCTCATCGCGACGGCCTGGGAGCTTTCGTACCTGGACGTGCCGCGCGCGTTGGAGCTCGGCCGTCGCATCGTGGCGCGCACACGCCACGAGCCCGAAAGCCTGGACGCTGGCTTCGGCTGGTTGCATGTAGCACTTGCCGAGTCGCGCGTGGGTGACCTTCAAGTCGCCGCCGACGCTGCCGCGCATGCGCGTGCCGTCTTTGCACGCGTGGGGCATGTGCGCGGTACGGCATTGGCCGACGAGGTTCGAGCGATTCAACTGCGCCGCAGCGGCGATTTCGTCGGCTCGGGCGCATTGCACGATGACATCGACGCCCTGCCCCAGCGCGACTACACCGACCACGACCAGTTCATCGCGCATAACTCGCGCGCCATCACCTGCAAGCACCTCGCTCGCGTGGACGACGCCTTGCGCCATTTCTACCAAGCCTTTGCGGCCGCACGCCGCACAGGCTGGAGGGGGCCGCAGATCCTGGCGTTGGGCAACCTGGGCGGCTTTCACCAAGACCTTTGCAACCAGGACGATGCGCGCAGCCTGAGCCAACAGGCGCTGGACATGGCGCGTGCGGCCGGCGCGCGCCAGACCACGGCCACGGCAGCTGCCAACCTCATCGTCACGCATTACGCGGCGGGCCAGCCTAGCCAGGCACGCGCCATGGCCGAGTTCTTGCTGACGCATACGCACGAGTTGCTGCCCGGCGCGCTGGAGCGCTTCCCCGGACAGATGGCGCTGGCGTTTTACGGCAATGGCGAGTTCGACGCAGCGCAGCGTTATCTCGACCGCGGCGCCATCGGCGCCTTGGGTGACGGCGATGGCAAGACCTTCTGGTCGTGGTTGCAGGCTCGCTGCCACATGGCCAACGGCCGCGCCGACGCCGCCCGCGAAGTCGTCGAAGCCATGATCGAAGCCGTGGAAGTCGCCGGCGTCAGCGCCCAGCCCTACGACCTGGTGCAGCTCTACCGCGCGGCGGCCGAATGTTGCGAAGAACTGGGTGACCTGTCCGCCGCCTTGAGCTTCACGCAGCGCTCGCAAAAGCACTACGAGGAGATGGTCGGGCGCAGTGCCCGCGCGCGCTACATCGCGCTTGAGGTCACGCACCAGATCGACGCCGCACGCCATGAGCGCGACCAGGCCGTGGCCTCACGCGACAGCGCCGAAGACGACCGCGCGCGCCTGGCGGCCATGAACCGCCAGTTGTGCGTCAAGATCGCCGAGATCGAGTCGCTGCACGCGCAGCTCGAAGAGCAGGCTTTGCGCGATCCGCTCACCGGCCTCTACAACCGCCGCTACCTGTTTGAAGTGGCGCCGCGCATGCTGGAGATGGCCGCGCGGCGCGAGAGCCATCTATGCCTGGTGGTGATTGACCTCGACCATTTCAAAGCACTCAACGACAGCTTCGGCCACCAGGCCGGTGACGATGTTTTGCGGGCGTTTTCCAAGCTGCTGGGCGACAGCCTGCGTCGCAGTGATGTCTTCTGCCGCCACGGTGGCGAAGAGTTTGTGGTGGTCATGCCCGACATCACCGTGGCCGGCGCCGAGACCATGCTCGCGCGCCTGCTCGAAACCTACACCGCCATGCGCCTGGTCACGCCCAAGCACCACCTGCCCGCGTGTTCGTTTTCAGCCGGCATCGCGGTCTTTCCTGGCCATGGCATGACCTTGGATCAGCTGCTTTCACGCGCCGACCGCGCGCTCTATGTCGCCAAAGACGCCGGGCGCGCGCGCATTGAGATCGCGCAGCTGACGGGGTTTTCGACACTGGGCTGAGCCGGTCTTGGCAGTCGTGGCCAAGGCTCAGCGTGACGCCACCGTCGTCAGCCGCTTGGACTGGACAATCACGCGTTTCGGAGGCCCGTACGCCAACCCCCACCGAGCTGATAGAAGCCCAAGTGGTGCAGCTATCGCCCAAGGAGCGCGCCGACCTGGCTGACAAAATTTGGCTGATCGTGCACTCAAGCGAAGACGTCGATGCCGCATGGGACGTCGAGGTCGCTCGGCGCATGGCCGAAGTCGATTCAGGCGCAGTGCAATGCGTGCCCTGGGACACCGTGATGGCTGAGCTGCGCACCAAGCTTCGCTGATGCGCTTGCTCGTCCACCCAGCAGCGCAACGCGAACTTGCCGGGGCGCTGGCGTGGAGCCGACGACGTCGTCGTACTGGCATGGGCGCATCACAGTCGCAAGCCTGGCTATTGGCGTAACAGGAGCTGGTGGCGTTGGAACGGTGCCTCGCGCGTGCCGAGGTTCGCCAAGCGCCGCGGTGCAGGCATCAACGCCTTCTGTTTTGCGCTGCTACCTACTGCGCGCCCGCCGCGTCAGCACCGTCGGGAAGCTAACGGGCAAGGTGTGCGGGAAGTCGCGGCTGTAATGCAGGCCGCGGCTTTCATGCCGGTGCAGGGCCGAACGCACGATGAGCTCGGCGCAGACCACCAGGTTGCGCAGCTCCAGCAGGTCGCGTGTGACGCGGAAGTTGGCGTAGTACTCGTCGATCTCGTCGCGCAAGAGCTTGATGCGGTGCAGCGCGCGCTCCAGGCGCTTGGTGGTGCGCACGATGCCCACGTAGTTCCACATCAAGAGCCGCAGCTCGTCCCAGTTGTGGGCGATGACGACCTGCTCGTCGGCGTCTTCCACCTTGCTCTCGTCCCACGCTGGCACCGGCACCACGGGCGGCGGCGCCGTGGTGGCGATGGCCTGGGCGCAACTGCTGCCGAGTACCACGCATTCAAGCAGCGAATTGCTGGCCAAGCGGTTGGCGCCATGCAGCCCGGTGTAGGCCGTTTCGCCCACGGCGTACAGGCCCGGCAGATCGGTGCGGCCATGCAGGTCGGTGACGATGCCGCCGCAGGTGTAGTGCGCGGCGGGCACCACGGGGATGGGCGCGCGCGCGATGTCGATGCCGAGTTGCAGGCAGCGCGCGTGCACGGTGGGGAAGTGCTCTTTGAGGAAGCTCTCA
>JANMMH010000758.1:0-3685 GCA_031373055.1 Rubrivivax sp.
CTACGTGCCGGCAGTGGGCGGCTACTACACGGCGCCGAACGGCGAGATGATGAGCCTGCCTTTCAACAGCTCGACCACCGTCTTCCACTACAACAAGGACGCCTTCAAGGCTGACGGCATCGACACCGAGTCGCCGCCCAAGACCTGGCCTGAAGTGGCGCTGGCTGCGGCCAAGCTCAAGGCAAGTGGCCACAAATGCCCCTTCACCACCAGCTGGCAAAGCTGGACGCAGCTGGAAAGCTTCTCCGCCTGGCACAACGTCGAGTTCGCGACCAAGCGCAATGGCTTCAATGGGCTGGACACGCGCCTGGACATCACCACGCCGCTGCACGTGCGCCACATCGAGAACCTGGCCAACATGGCCAAGCAGGGCCTGTTCATCTACAAAGGCCGCGGCAACGCGGCCGACGCCACCTTCGTCTCTGGCGAATGCGCGATGACCACCGGCTCCTCAGCGCTGTACGGCAACATCAAGCGCAACGCCAAGTTCGCCGCCGGCATCGGCACCCTGCCCTACTACCCCGACGTGACCGGCGCACCTCAGAACACCGTCATCGGTGGCGCCAGCCTGTGGGTGATGTCAGGCCGCAAGGCTGAGGAATACAAAGGCGTGGCCGCCTTCTTCAACTACCTCTCCGACCCGCAGGTGCAGGCCAAGAGCCACCAGCAAACGGGCTATTTGCCCATCACCAGCGACTCCTACGGCATCACCGAGAAGTCGGGCTTCTACAAGCAGAACCCAGGCACCGACGTTTCAGTGACGCAGATGATCCGCAAGGTCACCGACAAGTCGCGTGGCATCCGCCTGGGCAACTTCGTGCAGATCCGCGCCATCATCGACGAAGAGATGGAGCAAGTGTGGTCGGGCAAGAAGAGCGCCAAGGAAGGCCTGGAAGCTGCCAAGAAGCGCGGCGACGAGCAATTGGAGCGCTTCCAGAAAGCGAACAAAGGCTAGTGCTCCGTGGCGGTTGAAAAGCGCGTCCGCTTCAAGAACTGGTGGCTGCCCTGGGTGCTGATCGCACCGCAGATGGCCATCATCCTGGCGTTCTTCTTCTGGCCCTCGGGGAAGATGCTCTACATGAGCGTGCTGCAGGAAAACGCCTTCGGCACGAGCTCTGAATTCGTCGGCTGGCAGAATTTCCTGCAGCTCTGGAACGACCCCTCCTACCTGGCTTCGTTCAAAACCACGGCGGTGTTTTCGGCCCTGGTGGCTGGGCTGGGCTTGAGCATCTCGCTGATGCTGGCGGTGATGGCTGACCGCGTCATCAAAGGCTCGACCTGGTACAAGACTTTTCTGATCCTGCCCTATGCCGTGGCCCCCGCCGTGGCCGGCGTGTTGTGGCTTTTCATGTTCGCGCCGTCGATCGGCATCGTGAGTTTTTGGCTCCGCGCTTCAGGCTTTGAGTGGAACCACCTACTCAACGGCAACCACGCCATGGTGCTGGTGGTGATGGCCGCCGTGTGGAAGCAGATTTCCTACAACTTTCTCTTCTTCCTGGCCGGTTTGCAGTCCATCCCCAAGAGCTTGATCGAAGCGGCGGCGATCGATGGCGCCGGCCCCTGGCGGCGCTTCTGGACGGTGCAGTTTCCACTGCTCACGCCCACCGCATTTTTCCTCTTGGTGATCAACATCATCTACGCCTTCATCGAGACCTTCGCCATCATCGACGCGGCCACTTCAGGCGGCCCCGGCAAGGACACCGCCATCCTGGTCTACAAGGTCTATTTCGACGGCTTCAAGGCGCTCGACCTCGGCGGCTCCGCCGCGCAGTCGGTGGTCTTGATGGTCATCCTCATTGCCTTGACGGTGGTGCAGTTTCGCTATGTTGAAAAACGGGTGAACTACTGATGGTTGAGAACAGGCCACTGGCCACTGTCATCTCCCACCTGGTGTTAGCACTCGGTGTGCTGATAGTCGCCTTTCCGATCTACATCACCTTCGTGGCCAGCACGCAGACGGCCGAGGCCATCGTGCAGAACGTGCCGATGTCGCTGGTGCCTGGGGCCAACGCCTGGCAGAGCTACAAGCTCGCACTCTTCGGCGGCGTCACCGAATACGGCAGCAAGATTCCACCGGTGGCGCCGATGCTGACCGTCAGCCTCATCAGTGCGCTGGTCATCGCCATCGGCAAGATCGCCATTTCGCTGCTCTCGGCCTTCGCCGTCGTCTACTTTCGCTTCCCCGGCAGAAACCTTGTTTTCTGGATGATCTTCGTGACGCTGATGCTGCCGGTGGAGGTGCGCATCCTGCCCACCTACAAGGTCATCTCCGACTTCGGCTTGCTCAACAGCTATGCGGGTTTGACGGTGCCCTTGATCGCCTCGGCCACCGCCACGTTTCTCTTCCGACAGTTCTTCTTGACCGTGCCTGATGAATTGGTGGAAGCGGCGCGCATTGACGGCGCCGGCCCGATGCGCTTCTTCTGGGACGTGCTGCTGCCGCTGTCGCGCACCTCGATCGCCGCGCTCTTTGTGATCCAGTTCATCTACGGCTGGAACCAGTACCTGTGGCCGCTGCTGGTCACCACCGACGAGAACATGTACCCGGTGGTGATGGGCATCAAACGCATGATCTCGGGCGGTGACGCCGGCACCGAGTGGAACGCCGTCATGGCCACCGCCATCCTGGCCATGGTGCCGCCCGCGCTGGTGGTGGTACTGATGCAGAAGTGGTTCGTCAAGGGCCTGGTGGACACGGAAAAATAACAAGCTAAGGGACTGCACAGCATGGCTGCCATTGTTTTGCGCAACGTCGAGAAGACCTACGGCTCGGGGCCGAAGGCGGTGAAGGTGATCCACGGCGTCAACGCACAGATCACCGACGGCGAGTTGATCGCCATCGTCGGCCCCTCGGGCTGCGGCAAGAGCACGCTCTTGCGCATGGTGGCGGGGCTCGAAGAGATCACCGGTGGTGAGATCGAGATCGGCGCGCGCGTCGTCAACCAGCTCGAACCGTCTGAGCGCGACATTGCCATGGTCTTCCAGAACTACGCGCTGTACCCGCACATGACGGTGTACGAGAACATGGCCTACGGGCTGAAGATCGCCAAGGTGCCCAAGCCCGAGATCGAGGCCCGCGTGCAAAAGGCGGCGAAGATTCTGGAGCTCGGCGGCCTGCTCGACCGCACACCACGCCAGCTCTCGGGCGGCCAGCGCCAGCGCGTGGCCATGGGTCGTGCCATCGTGCGCCAGCCGCAGGTGTTTCTCTTCGACGAGCCGCTCTCGAACCTGGACGCCAAGCTGCGTGCCCAAACCAGGTTGGAGATCCAGAAGCTGCACGCCGAGCTCGGCGTCACGTCGCTCTTCGTCACGCACGACCAGGTCGAGGCCATGACGCTGGGCCAGCGCCTCTTGGTGATGAACGGCGGGCGCATCGAGCAAATCGGCACGCCCGAGCAGGTGTACGGCACGCCGGCCAGCATCTTTGTGGCCGGCTTCATCGGTTCGCCACCGATGAACCTGATGACCGGCCAGGCTGACGGCTCGCGTTTCGTGGTCGGCGGCGCCACGTTGCCCCTGCCCGCCGCCGCGCCACGCAGAGGCACGCTGATCCTGGGCGTGCGGCCCGAGCATGTGGCCATCGCCACCCAAGGCAGCCAGGCTGAGTGGACGATGAAGGTCGACGTGCTGGAGATGCTGGGCGCCGAGCGGCTGGTCTATGGCCGCCTGGGCGACGCGCTCTTCA
>JANMMH010000759.1:0-5944 GCA_031373055.1 Rubrivivax sp.
AAGTTCGGCCGCACGGCGTCGGTGCGCGTGGGCGCCATCACCGAGGTCACGGCCATCGCCACCGACCAGGCCCTGCCGCTCGGCCTGCGCAAACTGCTGCGCGGCCACGCCATTGAGGTGTTGACGCCAAGGACACGCGGCTGAGCGAAGGCAGAAAATGCTTCACGACAGCTGCACAGGTGCGCCATGAAAACTGCCCGATTCGGCCTCCAGCCCCCTGGCATGCCTGCCCCAGCCTGGACCACCACCGAGTGGTTCAACACGCCGGCAGCCCTGCACTTGAAGGACTTGCGCGGCAAGGTGATCGTGCTGCACGCTTTCCAGATGCTGTGTCCTGGGTGCGTGCAGCACGGCCTGCCGCAGATGCAGCGCATCCAGGCCAGCTTCCGGGCGCAGGACGTGGCCGTGGTGGCCTTGCACACCGTCTTCGAGCACCACGCGGCGATGACCCCGGTGAGCCTGCGCGCCTTCTTGCACGAGTACCGCGTGAGCTTTCCGGTGGGCGTCGACGCGCACGACGCCGACATGCGCGACCCGATTCCGGCCACCATGCGCGCCTACGGCCTGCAAGGTACCCCCAGCCTGCTGCTGATCGACCGCCGTGGCGACCTGCGCCTGCATGCTTTTGGCGCAGCGGAAGACCTGGTGGTGGGCGCGGCGATCGCGGCACTCATGGGCGAGCCCCGCTGAGCCGGTCACGCGGCAGTCACCAGCGCGTGCCTACATTGGCGGTGCCCGCCGCACAGGGCAGGTGCGCAGACAAGGAGCTGATCTCATGACTAGCCGTGCCAAAGATGTTGTTGATCGCGCGTCGGCATATCTCAGGCGGCCGGCACTGCCGAAGCTGAGCCGCTGGCTGGCCGCGCTGCTGGCAACGCTTGCCGGTGCGGCGGCGGCCGAGGTGGCCATGTTCGACCAAGCCACAGGGCTGGTACACATCCCGACCGTGGCGGTGGGCGCGGCGAACTACGTCGACGTCGTGCTCAAGCACCAGGGCAACTTGGTTTTCACCCTGCAATCGGCCACGCAGACGCTGGCCACGCTTGGCCAGGGTGGGTCCAGCTACGACGGCAGCACGGGCGTGCTGAATATCCCTGACGTGCTGGTAGGCTGCACCAACTTCGTCAACGTGGCGCTGCTGAACATCGGCAACTTCACCTTCACCGTGCAGGCGGCCACCGCCAAGACCGCGCCGGTGAGCGCCGCGTTGGCAATCACCGCGCAGCCGGTTAACGCGAACATCGCCGCCGGGCAGGTGGCCAGCTTCACGGTCGAGGCTGGCGGCACGGGGCCCTTCAGCTACCAGTGGCAGCGCAACGGCGCGGCTATTCCCGGCGCCACCGCCACGAGCTACATCACACCGGCTTTGAGCTTTGCCGACAACGGCGCGCTGTATGCCGTGGTGGTCCGCAATGCCAGCGCCAGTGTGGCCAGTGCGAACGCGACGGTGGCGGTGCGCACCGGGCCGTTGGGCCCCGGCATCAGCGTCGAGCCGGTGAGCTTCACGGCCGTCAGCCTGGGCAGCACGCCCACGCTCTTGCCGGTGGTTAGCGGCTTCTTTCCGAACTATCAGTGGCGGCGCAACGGCGTAGCGATTGCCGGCGCCACCGCGCGCATCTACACCTTGCCGCCCGTGACCGACGACGACGACGGCGCCTGGTACTCGATGCTGGCCTGCAACACCAGCGGCTGCGTGACCACGCTGAACGCGCAGCTGCAGCTGGCCAAGACCGGCATGTCAGCCGCGACCAAGATGCTGGCCGGGCCGCTCGTCTCGCTTGCGGTGCGCGCCGACGGCAGCCTGTGGGGTTGGGGCCAGGCGCTGGGCGGCACGCTCAGCCTGGCGCGCCAGAGTGCGGCGATCGCCAACCAGGGCCACCCGTCGCAGGCCATGTGCGCCACCACCACGCCCTTCACCGAGGCGACGTTGATGGCCGCCGGCTCGAACCACACGCTGGTGGCGCGCAGGGACGGCACGTTGTGGGCTACCGGCGGCAGTGCGCGCGGCCAGCGCGGTGACGGCAGCACAGCGCCACGCACCGAACTCGCCCCCGTGCTGGCGGCACCTGGCGTGCTGTTCCAGAGCGTGCGCAGCATCGCGGCGGGCGTCGACACCAGCCATGCCGTCAGCACCGACGGTGCGGCCTGGGCCTGGGGCGGCAACCAGTACCACCAGCTCGGCGATGGCACGTTACTCGATCGTTATCACCCGGTGCAGGTGAAGAACACCAACGGCTCGGCCTTCACCGGCGTGGCCACTGTGAGCGCCGGCACGATCCACACGCTGTGGCTGAAGAGCGACGGCAGCGTCTGGGCGGCAGGTTTCAACACACGCCGGCAACTCGGCGACGGCAGCAGCGTTGACTCGCGTGCCAATCCGGTGCAGGTGCGCGTTGCTTCGGGCCTGCCGCTCACCGGCGTCACCGCCATCGCCGCCGGCGCCACACACAACCTGGCGCTGCTGGCCGACGGCACGGCGGTGGCCTGGGGCACCGACAGCGCCGGTGCGCTGGCCAACCAGGGCAGCACCACGCAACAAGGTTTTGCCGCACCCGTGCGCGACGCCAGCGGCCTGATCATTCGCAACATCGTGGCCATCGAGGCCGGTGGGGGCACCAGCCATTTCTTGCTCGCCGACGGCAGCGTGCTGGCTGCCGGCGCGGTGGCTATCGGCAACGTCAACAGCCAGTTCAACCCGGCGCTTGTGCGCGACGCGACGGGTGGCGTGTTCAACAACGTGCGCTCGATCTCGTCACAGGGTGGCCACGCGCTGGCGATCCGCAATGACGGCTCGGTCTGGGGCTGGGGCAGCAACAGCTCGATGACGCTCGCCGACGGCAGCACCACATCACGCAGCGTGCCCGTGCGCGTGCAGGGCATGGCGCCGTAGCGCGCGACGTTGCGCCTCAGGCGTGCACGAAGAAGCCGCGGTCGCGGAATTCGGCGCCCAGCCACCAGCTCTTGCCCGCGCTGCCGAAGCGAAAGTTCTTCGCCCCGGCCTGGCTTTGCAGCGGCTGGGTGACGTTGCCGTCAGCGTCGCGTTCGGCGCGGTGTGTGGCGTCTTCGGATACCACCGCGGTGATGTGCCCGGCCCGGCCTTCGGCCGCGCGGTCGGCGCAGATGATGCCCACACCTCCGGCGTTAGCAGCCGCCTGCAAGGCGCTGGCGTCGAAGACACGGCGCCAGCCAAAAGACGGCCCCGCGTCGACCAGCCACGCGAAGAGGTCGTCAGCGCGCATCTCACGTACGCTCACGTCGTACAGCACGGCGGGTGTCTGGCCTTGGCCGATCTGCACCAGCGCTGGCGCCGTCCACCACACACGCGGCAGGTAGACGCTGGCGAGCGTGGCGTAGTCGGTGGCGTAGATGTTGCAGTAGGTGTCGCCGCCGGGCACGCGCCGATAGCGCGGGCTGCTCTCCACCTCCAGCCAGTCGGCGATGGCTTGCAGTTGCACTACGCGCGTGGTGGCGTCGGCGCTGGTGTCGCGCGTCGGGCGCCCTGCCTCGCTGAGGGGGAAGGCGCGGCCGTTGGTCGATGCGCGCGTGGCGGCCGGGTGGTTCGCACGCAGGCTGGCCGTGGGCAGCGCGAGCGTCGGCAAGGGTGTCGGCGAAATCTCAGGCCCGAGCGCCGTACCTTCCAGGCGCGACGCAGCAATATGTCCGATCACATCGCTGCCGCCCACTGTGGCGCGCACACGCAGCCAGCCCGGCGCCGACGCGCCCAACACGCGCACGCTTTGGCCCTGCGCCAACAAGGCGATGGGCGTGTTGAACAGCGTCGACGGCATCCAGCGCAGGTTGCCGCCTTCGGCCTTGATGCGATGCTGCTCACCTTGGCCGTTAGACAGCAAGCCGCCCACGGGCTGCCATTGCCCGAATGCGCTGTGCGCTTCGCAGCGCTGGAAGTCCACGCCCAGGCTGCACAGCGTCTGGCCCGTGTTGCGGTGCTGGCGCACTTGCCATGCGGTGTAGATCGTCGATTCACGCCAGCCCGTGGCCTCGGCCAGCCAGGTGAAGCCGACGAAGGACAGCGCGCCAATCAGGCGACACGTGAGCCCTGAGCCATAGACGCCGATCGTTAGGTACGGCGTGCCTTTGCCGGCCTCGGCGAAGACACGTGCTATCGCTCGAAAGTAGGGCACAACGGCCGCCTGAATCTGTGCCGCGCTGAAGTCTTCGTCCACCGCAAAGTACACCGCGCTGCCCGCTGGCTGGCCGACCTGGCCGGCGTAGATGAGCGCGGCGGCGGCGTCTTCAGCGCCACGTGCGGCGCCAAAGTCTTCGAGCTTGCGTGCGCGGTCTTGGTAGACGCTGGCGATGAAAAGCCCGGCGCGCGCCAGCTCGGCGGCTTCACGCGGATGCAGCCGCTTTTCGCTCTGCGTCGTGCGGGCGGAGTGGTAGCGGATGACGAAGTGCTGGCCCGCTGCCACCAGGCAGGCGGCTGACGTTTCACAGCGGCGGTTGGTCGACAGGCCTTCAAGCATGGCTCACCCCATAGCGGCATCGTGGGCTGGCGATTCTGCGCACGCGCGCTGCTGACGACATCCCCCTAAGTGCTGAAACGCGTCATGAAAGAACCTATGCTTTGCACCCATGCACACCGCCACACCCCTTCAAGACCCCGAGTCCCTGCACGTCGACAGCGAGCGCCTATGGCAGCGCCTGATGACCCTGGCCCGCATAGGCGCCACCGACAAAGGCGGCGTCTGCCGCCTGGCGCTGAGCGACCTGGACCGCCAGGCCCGCGAGCTCTTCACACAGTGGGCACAAGAGCTCGGCTGCACCGTGCGCACCGACGCCATCGGCAACCTCTTCGCGCGCCGCGTGGGCCTGGACGGCGCACTGCCCGCCGTGGCCACCGGCAGCCACATCGACACCCAGCCCACCGGTGGCAAGTTCGATGGCAACTACGGCGTGCTGGCGGGCCTGGAGGTGGTGCAGACCTTGAACGACCACGGCATCCGCACCCGCGCGCCGCTGGAGGTATGCGTGTGGACCAACGAAGAAGGCTCGCGTTTTGTGCCGGTGATGATGGGCTCGGGCGTCTATGCCGGCGCCTTCACGCTGGCCCACGCGCTGGCCGCGAAAGACGCCGCGGGCATCAGCGTTCAGCAAGCTTTGCACGACACCGGCCAAGCCGGCGAGCACCCAGCCAGCGTGTCCGAAGGTGCGCCGCGCTTTGGCGCCTACTTTGAAGCGCATATCGAACAAGGCCCGGTGCTCGATGACGCGGGCGTGACCATCGGCGCCGTCACCGGCGCTGTGGGTCAGCGTTGGTACGACGTTAGCGTTTCAGGCATGGAAGCCCATGCGGGCCCGACGCCGATGGCGCTGCGGCGCGACGCGCTGCTGCCTGCGGCCGCGCTCGTGCAGCGTGTCAACGCCATCGCGCTCGCCGAGCAGCCACACGCGCGCGGCACGGTGGGGCAACTGGTGGTGCACCCGGGCTCACGCAACACGATTCCGGGCCGCGTGCGCTTCACGGTGGACTTTCGCCATGCCGATGACGCCGGGCTGCTGCGCATGGACGCTGCACTGCGCGCCGCTGCGGCCGAGTTGATGCGGAGTGGCATAGCCATCCATATCGAGCAGGTCGTCTACTTCCCGCCGCAGCCGTTTGACGCAGCGCTTGTCGAGTGGGTGCGCCAAGGTGCGCGCCGCGCGGGGCACTCGGTGATGGACGTCGTCAGCGGCGCGGGCCACGACGCCGTGTACGTCGCACGCACGGCGCCGACGGCGATGATCTTCGTGCCTTGCAAAGACGGCATCTCGCACAACGAGATCGAAGACGCCAAGCCCGAGCACCTGGCCGCTGGCGCCACCGTGCTGCTGCACGCCATGCTGTCGCGCGCGGGGCTGGCATGACGCTGCTGCGTACCTTGCCCGTTAGCGCCGCGGCCTTTGCGCCCTATGGCTGGGTGGCTGAGGCCAATGTCGAGCACAG
>JANMMH010000795.1:0-3288 GCA_031373055.1 Rubrivivax sp.
CCCGGTTGCTTGCGCGCCAGCTCGACGAATTCGGCCATGTTGGAGGCCGGAAGGTCGGGTGGCACCACGGCGATGTTGGGCGCGGTGGCGAACATGCCCACAGCGACGAAATCGCGGCGCAGGTCGGGTTTGAAATTGGGGTTGATCAGCGGGCCCACCGAGCCCGTGATGCTGGCCACCAAAAACGTGTAGCCGTCGGGCGGCGAGGTGGCCACGAAGTCGGTGCCGAGCTGCGCGCCCGCGCCCGGCTTGGCGTCGATGACGATGGGCGTGCCCCAGTTCGCCGCCACCTTGTCCATCACGGCGCGCGCGAGGATGTCGACGACGCCGCCGGCGGGGAACGGCACGACCACGCGTACCGGTTTGTTGGGGTAGGCCTGCGCCCACACGTTGGCGCTGGCCAGCATGGAGGCGGCAGCGAACAGGGTCGCGATCAGCTTCAAAGAACGAGTCGGCTTCATGTCGTCTCCAGGTGGGGGGAGCGAAGGATCAGTGGGCGAACGTTCAAGACTTGCGCGGCGTGTCCGGCGGCACAGTGGGCACGAACGGAAAGCGCGCCTTGGCCTTGGTCGCGGTGGTGCTGGTGCTGCCCACGCTGCGCACGTACTGCTTGGCGCCGTCTTTGCGCACCTGGTAGTCCCACGGCGTGTGCACGCCTTTGGTCAGCGTCTCGTGCAGGAAGAGGCGCCGGCGCTGGCTGGCCAGCACCTGCTGCTTGATGTGCGCGGGCTTGAAGCGCTGCTCGATCTGCTCGACAAAGCGCTGCGCCATCGCTGCGAAGGCCGGCTCGGTGCACAGGTTGCGCAGCTCCGAAGGGACTTGCTGGAGGTCAAACAACATGCCCGGGTCGTCCTCGCAGTAGACGTACTTGAGGTGGCCCTGGCGCAGGATGAACGCGGGCGCGTGCACGCCTTCGCTGGTGAATTCGATCAGCGCTTCGTCTCGCCAATCGGGGTCGCTGCCGTGCAGCAGCGCTGAGAGGCTGTGGCCGTCGCAATGGTCCACCAGCGCGGGTGGCTTGCCCGCGGTGGCCAGGTCGATGAGCGTGGGCAGCAGGTCTACCAGCGAGCAGTTCACGCCCACCCGTTGAGAGGCCTTCGCACCCGGCGCCTTGATGATCAGCGGCACCTTGATCGACTGCTCGTAGGGGTTGAATTTGAACCACATGCCGCGCTCGCCGAGCATTTCGCCGTGGTCGGCGGTGAAGACGATGGTCGTGTTGTCGGCCTGGCCCGTCTTCTCAAGTGCGTCCAGCAGCAGGCCGATCTTGTGGTCGACGTAACTCACCATGCCGTAGTAGGCGTGGCGGGCTGAGAGGATCATGGCGTCGGTCACCCGATGTTCGTCTTGTCGAATGAGCTTGTAGTAGCGCTGGCTCCAGGGGTCGCGTGCTTCATAGGGGATGAAGGGCACCGTGGGCATCTCGATCTGCGCGTGTTCGTACAAGTCCCAGTACTCACGCGAGATCGTGAACGGGTTGTGTGGGTGCGTGAACGAGGCCACCAGCAGGAACGGCTTGGGCTCGGGCCGGCGCGCATGGTCATACAGCCACTGCACCGACTGGTGCGCCACGTCGTCGTCGTAGTCCATCTGCAGCGAGCGCACGCACAGGCCGGATTCGACGATGCCGCGCATGCTCATTTGGCTCGGCGCATAGGGCTCGATGCGGCGCTCCCAGTCAGCAGTCCAACCAAAGTCCGAGGGGTAGATATCGGTTGTGACGCGCTCTTCAAAACCGTGCAGCTGGTCAGGGCCGACGAAGTGCATCTTGCCCGCCAGGCAGGTGCTGTAGCCCAGCGCGCGCAGGTAGTGCGCGAAGGTCGGCACCGAGGCCGGCAACTCGGCCGCGTTGTCGAACGCGCCGATGCGCGACGAATATTGCCCGGCCATCATCGCGAAGCGTGAAGACGCGCAGATCGGGTTCGGGCTGTAGGCGTTTTCGAACACCGTGCCGCGCGCGGCCAGGCGATCCAGGTTGGGCGTCTTCACCAGCTTGTGGCCATAGGCTGCGAGCGCGCTGGCCGCCAGTTGGTCGGCCATGATGAACAGGATGTTCGGGCTTGGCATGGCAGCTCCGGTTGGCGACCGTTCGGTCAGTACAAGTCGGGCGTAAGACCCACCACGCCAGCAGCGCGTCGGGCACCTCGATGCCGTCCACCTCGGCCTTGCGGCGCAACGCCTCGCGGCGCGCACCGGGCAGGCGCACACCCTCGTCCTGCTGCATCTCGGTGATGAGCACTTCAATGCGGTCCAGAAAGCCGTCGCGCCCGGCCAGCGCGCCGGGGTCGATGACGATGAAGGCCTGGCCGATGCGCGGGCGGTTGCCCTCGTCGGTGAAGAAGCTGCTGGCTTCAAAACCGAACTGCGAACCGATGAGCGCGGTGACCAGCAGCTCCACCACCAGCGCCAACATCGCGCCTTTGGTGCTGGTGGTGGCGCCGATTGGCAACATCGAGCCGTGCATGCCGGCTTTGGGGTCGGCGGTGGGCTGGCCCTGGGCATCCAGCGCCCAACCTAGCGGTATGGCGTCGCCCTTCTTCGCAGCGACCATGAGCTTGCCGCGTGCCACTTCGCTCAGGCTCAGGTCGATCATCAACGGGTCGGCGTTTCGGCGCGGGAACACCGCCGCCACGGGGTTGGTGCCGAAGATGGGGTGCTTGCCGCCTGCTGCCGGCATGGCGGCGGGCGAATTGGCGAAACCCAGGCCGACCATGCCGGCGGCGGCCACGGCGCGCAGGTGGTCGACCACCACGCCGCAGTGGTGGCTGCGGCTCACGCCCGCGAAAGCGATGCCTTGCGTGCGTGCCGTTGCGACGGCTTCGGCCACGGCCAGATCACAAGCGGGGAAGGCCAGGCCTTCATCGGCGTCGATCAAAAGCGCGCCGCCTTTGCGGTGCAAGACTTTGGCCGAGGCTGTGCCGTTGACTCGGCCGTTAGACAAGTGCATGGCGTACTGCGCCACGCGCGAAAGTCCGTGCGAACCCAGGCCTTGGGTTTCGGCCAGCACCAGGGCACGCGCGGTGCTGGCGGCCATGGCCGGGCTGGCGCCGGCGCGTGTCAGCGCTTGCGTGACGCGTGCCGCAGCTTCGTCGATGCTCATTCGGGTCATGAACGAAGGGCCTCCAGTACCCGGTCGGCGATGAGAAAACTCACCCGCTCGTTTGATTCGGCGCAGACGCCGGCGATGTGCGGCGTCAGCACGAGGTTGGGGCAGCCTTCGAAATGGGGTGATGCCGGGAGCGGCTCGACATCAAAGACATCGATCGCCGCACCGCCGAGGTGGCCAGC
>JANMMH010000032.1:0-7937 GCA_031373055.1 Rubrivivax sp.
GCCGTCGTCGCGGCGGCAGATGTAGTGGTCGAACTTGCCGGCCACGGCCGCGGCGATGTCGCGGATGTCTTCGTCGCGCCTGTCGCCCGGCCCGGCCACCACCACCAGGCGGCGGCCGCGCACGTCGAGCCGGCCTGCCAGCTCGGCAAGCATGCCCACCGCATGGGCGTTATGTCCGTAGTCGAAAATCACCTTGAAGGGGTGCTCGTTGAAGACGTTCATGCGCCCCGGCGCCTGGAAAAAGGTGCTGTCAAAAGTCCGCAGGCCTTGGCGGATGGCGTCGAGCTTGATGTCCAGGCTGAAGGCCAGCGCGGCGGCGAACATGGCGTTTTGCACGTTGTGCATGGCGCGGCCTTCCAGCGTGGCGGGAATCAAATGCGTCCACATCAAGGGGATGTGCCGGCCCTTGTCGTAGAGCGTGACCATCTGGCCGTTGACACCAGCTTCGAGCGCACACGCGCGGCCGCCCGCGCGGATGTGTTCGCGCACCACCTCGTGCTTGGGGTTGATCGTCACGTAGCACAGGTGCTTGGCCTCGGTGTGCGCCGACATCTTGATGACGTTGGCGTCGTCGGCGTTGAGCACCGCGCAGTCACGCGCCACTTCGACCACGATGCGTTTGACCTCGGCCAGTTGCGCCAGCGTGTCGATGCCTTTCATGCCCAGGTGGTCACTCTGCACGTTGAGCACCGCGCCCACGTTGACCCAGGGCACACCCATGCCCGCGCGCAGCAAGCCACCGCGCGCGACCTCCAGCACAGCGATGTCGATCTTCGGGTCGGCCAGCGCCATGCGCGTGGCCACGGGCCCCGTCATGTCGCCTTCCACCGTGCGCTGGCCGTCGATGTAGACGCCATCGGTGGTGGTCAAGCCCGGCGTGTAGCCGGCCATCTTGGTGATGTGCGCGAGCATGCGGCTCGTCGTCGTCTTGCCGTTGGTGCCGGTGATGGCCGCGATGGGTACGCTTGCGGCCACGCCGGGCGGGAACAGCATGTCGATCACCGGGCCCGCAGCGTCGCGCGGCGTGCCTTCGCTGGGCGCCACGTGCATGCGAAACCCG
Organism: Rubrivivax sp.; assembly: GCA_031373055.1. Lineage (GTDB taxonomy): Bacteria > Pseudomonadota > Gammaproteobacteria > Burkholderiales > Burkholderiaceae_C > Rubrivivax. Next base: position 1,061 of record JANMMH010000032.1, read on the forward strand.
GGTGCGGCGTTGATCTCGCAAATGCCGCCGCCCACCTTGCGGTAGCTCTCGCTGATGTCGGGGCAGAGGAAGTCGACGCCGCCCACGTCCAGGCCGATGGCGGTGACGGCGCGCACGGCCATCTCGCGGTTGTCGGGGTGGATGATGTCGGTCACATCGGTGGCCGTGCCGCCGGTGGACAGGTTGGCCGTGCTGCGCAGGGGCACGACCTGGCCTGCTGCGGGCACGCTGTCCAGCGTCATGTCCAGGCGCGCCAGCATCATGTCGGCCTGTGCATCCAGCTCGATGCGCGTCATCACCTTCTCGTGACCCACGCCCCGGCGCGGGTCGCGGTTGACGGCCTCGACCAGCGCTTTCACACTGTGCACACCATCACCCACCACCTGCCCTGGCGTGCGCCGCGTGGCGGCGATGAGTTCGCCGTTAACAACCAAGATGCGGTGGTCGTCACCATGCAAGAAGGTCTCGACGATGACCGAGCTGGAATGCTCTTGTGCGGCCGCAAAACCTGTGTGCACATCCTCAGCGTTAGCCAGCCCGATAGAGATGCCGCGGCCATGGTTACCGTTGTAGGGCTTGGTCACCACCGGGTAGCCCAGGCGCTCGGCCGCACGCACGGCGCGCTCGGCCGTGCGCACGAGTTCTTGCTTGGGCACGGGCAGCCCGCAGTTGGCCAGGATCGTGTTGGTTTCTTCCTTGTCCTGCGCCAGCTCCACCGCAATGAAGCTGGTGCGCCCGGTGACCGTGGCCTGGATGCGCTGCTGGAATTTGCCGTGCCCCAGCTGCACCAGGCTTTGCTCGTTCAGGCGCAGCCAGGGGATGTTGCGCTCGTCCGCCGCCTTCACCAGCGAGGCAGTGGACGGCCCCAGCGCACGGCGCTGCGCGTAGCGGATGTACGCGTCGCGCGCGGTGGTCCAGTCCCAGTCCGCCGGCACAGTGCCTTCGGGTTGAAGGTTAGCCAGCAAGAGCGCGCACAGCAGTTGGATCGCCAGTTCACCGGCCTCGATGCCCTCGTCGCGCTGGGCATATTCGTAAACCACGGTGTAGACGCCGCGTTGGCCTTCCACGCTGCGCGTCTTGCCAAACGTCACGTCTTCACCGGCAATGTTTTGCAGCTCGATGGCGACATGCTCGAAGACATGGCCCAGCCACGTGCCTTCACCTTCGCGCATGCGCCGGATGAAGCCGCCTGGCTCGCGGTAGCTGCAGCCATGCTCCATCAAGCTAGGCAGCGCCGCCACGAGTGCGTCGACATAAGCCGCGCCCAGCTTGCCGGTGGGCCAGTCTTCGAGCGCACCCAAGTCCAGCACCAGTTTGATGACCGGGAAGTGCGCGTAGAGCGAGGGCCCCACGTAGACGTTGCGTTCAAGGATGCGCATGGGGAAATCCTTCAAGTCTTGGCGACGTTCAAGCTGCCGGCATCAGCGCGGCGCGTGTGCAGGTTGAAGGTCGCGCCTTGCGTGAGGATGTGCAGCTTCACCCCCAGCAAGCACACCGGGCGGCCTTCGTCGATGCTGTCCATCGAGCTGAATTGCACCTCGGCGGCGTCGACCACCGTGATGCCGCCCGAGCCCTGCACATGCACGGTGTTGTCGGGCGCGATGAAGGCGGCAGTGTCTTCGTCCAGGCCCAGACCAATGGCGAAGGGGTTGAAGGCTAACGCCGTAAGTAAGCGCCCAAGACGGTCACGCTGGTGAAAGTGCTGGTCGATGATGAAGCGGTTGGTCAGCCCCAGGCCCGGCGCCAGGCGCACGCTGCCGGCCACGGGGGTAGAGCCTTCGTCGCCAAAGGCAATCATGTGTTCGCTGATGAAGGCCGCACCGGCGCTGGTGCCAGCCACCGGCACGCCGGCGGCGTTCAACTGGCGCACGGTTTTGGCGATGGCCGTGCCGCCGATCAGCGTGCTCAGCCGCAGCTGGTTGCCGCCGGTGAAGAAGACGCCTGTGGCGCGCTGCAAACGTTCGATGCGGCTGGGCTCTTCGGCGTCACGCCGGGTGTCGAAGTCGATCGCCGTCACGCACTGCGCGCCGAGCTCGCTGAAGATGCGCTCGTAGCGCGGGCCTGTCTGGCGCAGCTGGCTCGCCGTGGGGATGACGACGATGTCGGCGTGCTCACCCCCGGCCAACTGCACGAAGCGCTGCAGGATCTGCGGCGAGTTCTCTTTCTCTTCTGCGCCGCCGATCGGAATGATCCAACCGCGCTCTTGGCCTGCAGCCACCTTGCTCGCACACACGCAACACACTCCTGTTCATGGAGGCGCGATGATGCCAGCGGGTGGCGCATGTCGATCATCGAGTCCACGCGGGCAGGGAAAAGCCGTCGTGGGTCATCGCTGCGCTCTCCAAGACTCCCCGGAAGCTACTGGCCGCACGGCTGTCGGCTGCGGCAATTGCGGACCGCGCCGACAACGACCCGCTTACGTCACTTGCCCGAGCTGGCGCCGGCGCCAGGCGGCGCGCGCGGCGAGCAGCAGCGGCACCAGCACGGCAAGCAGCGCGATGACGGTCAGCACGGCGGAGATCGGCCGCATGAAGAGGATGCCCAGGCCGGCGTCAGAGATGATCAGCGACTGACGCAGCGCACGCTCGGCCAGCGGCCCCAGCACCAGCGCCAGCACCAGCGCGGCCGGTGAATAGCCGAGCTTCTTCATCGCATAACCCAGCACACCGAAGACGAGCATCTGGCCGACGTCGAAGAGGTTGTTCTTCAGCGAGTAGGCCCCGGTCACGCAGAGCACGATGATGATCGGCATGAGGATGCCGTAGGGCACGCGCAGCGCGCGCACGAAGAGCGGGATGAAGGCCGTGCTCAACACTAGCAGCATGATGTTGGCGATGTACTGCGAGGCGATCAGTCCCCACACGAACTCGGGGTTCTTCTCGAACAGCAGCGGCCCCGGGCGCAGCCCCCACATCATCAGGCCGCCGAGCATGATCGCCGTCGTGGCCGAGCCGGGGATGCCCAGCGTCAGCATCGGCACCATGGCCCCGGTGGCGGCGGCGTTGTTGGCCGCCTCGGGCCCGGCCACGCCCTCGATGGCGCCGCGGCCAAACTCCTGCGGATGGCGCGAGACCTTCTTTTCCACCGCGTAGGACATGAAGGTGGCCACGGTGGGGCCAGCGCCGGGCAGCAGGCCGACGAGGAAGCCGAGCACGGTGCCGCGCGCGATGGCCCAGCGGCTGCGTACCCAGTCGGCGGCGCTGGGCAGCACCTGGCGCAGGCCGTAGCGCCCCTGCAGGATGGCCGCACCTTTAGCGGCCTCGGCACCGGCGAGCACCTCGCCCAGGCCGAAGAGGCCGATGGCCACCGGCAGGAAGTCGATGCCGTCCATCATTTCGGGCACGCCGAAGGCGTAGCGCGCGTCGCCCGAAATGATGTCGAAGCCGACCATCGCCAGCATCAGCCCCAGCACCATGCTGATGTAGCCCTTGAGCGGCTTGTCGCCGGCGACCAGCGTCACCGTCGTCAGACCCAGCAGCATGAGCGCGAAGGTCTCAGGCGGGCCGAAGGCCAGCGACCAGCGCGCCAGCAGTGGCGACACCAGCATCAGCAGCACCACGCCGATGGTGCCGGCGATGAACGAGCCGATGGCGGCGATGCCCAGCGCCGGGCCGGCACGCCCTTGCAGCGCCATCTGGTGGCCGTCGAGACAGGTCACCACCGAGGCCGACTCGCCGGGCGTGTTGATGAGCACCGACGTGATGGTGCCGCCGTACATGGTGCCGGCGTAGAGTGCCGCCAGCATGATGATTCCCGACGTCGGCTCCATGCCGAAGGTCAGCGGCAGCAGCAGCGCCACGCCCGAGGGTGGCCCGACGCCAGGCAAGGCGCCGATGAGGATGCCCAGCACCACGCCGCAGGCCGCCATCAGCAGGTTGAAGGGCGTCAGCGCGACCGAGAAACCGAGCGCCAGGTTGGCCAGGAAGTCCATCGATGTCGTTGCTAGAACCCGAGCAAGCCCACAGGCACCGGCACCTTCAGCCAAAAGGCAAAGATCAAGTGATTGGCCAGCGCCACCGACAGCGCCACGCCCAGCGTGGTGGGCCAGGGAACGCGATCAAGCAGCCGCATCAGGGCGACCAAAAACAGCGCCGTGCCCAGCGCCATGCCGGCGACATTGAGCAGCACGACCAAGGCGGTCGTCAGGCCGAGCACGACGGCCAGACGACGCATGCCGTCGCCCGTGGGCAACCAGGCCGGGCCGGCATCGGCAGTACGCAGCGCGCCCAGCAGCAGCGCGCCGGCCAGCAGCGCCATCACCAGGCCCAACCAGAACGGCATGAAGCCCGGGCCGGGGCCGTTGGCGCCCCAATACGCGTGGTACTTGAGGGCGGCCACACTGAACGACACGCCAAGCGCCAGCAAGGCGGCGCCAGCGATTCGGTCGGCACGGCGCACCGGCGGGCTCGCGCGCTTACTTCTTCAGCCCGCCAAGCGCTTCCAGCGCGCTGGCGTAGTTGCTGGTGATGCCGTCGAGATACTTGTTAGCTTCTTCGCCGACCCACGCCGTGGGCGTGAGCAGGTTGCGCTTGATGTACTCGTCCTGCCACTTCTTCGTCTGCGTGACCTTGCGCAGCGTGTCCTGCCACCAGGCCACGGCCTCGGGCGCCATGTTGGCGGGGCCGACGACACCGCGCATCTGCTCCCAGTAGAAGGGGTGGCCCTTCTCGGCGAAGGTCGGTACGTCGGGCGCGTCGGCCAGTCGCTTATGCGCGGCCACGGCCAGATTCTTCGCCTTGTTGGCCTCGACCTGCGCCTGGATCTCGTTCGGGTTCATGACGCCGGCGTCGATGTGGCCGCCCATCAGCGCCGCCGTGACTTCGCCGCCCGAGTTGAACGGCACGTACTTGACCTTGATCTTGGCCGCCTGCTCCATCAGGTGGGCGAAGATGTGGTCTTCGTTGTGAATGCCGGTGCCACCGATCGTCAACACACCGGGCTTGGCGCGCGCGGCGGCGACGAACTCGTCGATCGTCTTGTACGGCGACTCGCTGCGCACCGAGAGCATCAGCTCGTCGATGGCGACGATCATGAGCATCGTCATGGCGTCGCGGTGGTTGCCCGACAGCCGCCCCTGCAACTTGCCCGACACCACCATCGGTGTGGCGCCGGCCACCACATGCGAGTCGCCCTTCTTGGTGATGAGGTAGCTGTAGCCCACCGTGCCGCTGCCGCCGGCCTTGTTGTTGACGTTCAGCGCCACCGGCGACCACTTGTTCTCGTCCATGATGCCGGTGATCATGCGCATCAGGTTGTCGGTGCCGCCGCCGGGGGCGAAGGGCACCACGACCTCGATGTTCTTCGCCGGGTACTTGGCCTGGGCCCATGCGGCGCTAGACGCGGCGGACCACAGCACCAAGGTAGCCGCTGAAGTGGCCAACAAACGCAGCATCGTCATCTTGAATTCCTTGCGGTGTGTGCGCACTGGGGGCCCGCAGCGCAGACGGGTTCGGGTCACTCTAGCAGGCGAACGCGTGGCACACGCTTGGTGTTGGCCCTAGCCGAAAAGCCGCCAAAGCGGCTGCTACGATGCCCGCCGGACTCCTGTTGCAAAGGCATTCCTGACCGTGGAACCAAGCGCCCCCCCCGCCACCAGCGACCACGTGATCGTCACGCGCGACGGCCCCATCGTCACGCTGACGTTCAACCGCCCGCAGGCGCGCAACGCCATGACCTGGGACATGTACCAGCGCCTGTACGACGCCTGCGAAGAGGTCGACGCCGACGACTCGGTGCGCGTGCTGGTGCTCAAGGGCGCCGGCGGCAAGGCCTTTGTCGCCGGCACCGACATCAGCCAGTTCAGCAGTTTCGAGAGTGGCGAGGACGGCTTGCGCTACGAATGCGAAGGCGACCAGCGCACAGGCCGCATTGCGCGCGTGACCAAGCCGGTGATCGCACAGATCCAGGGCTTTGCTGTGGGCGGTGGCTTGGGGCTGGCCGCTGGCGCCGACCTGCGCGTGGCCACGCCGGATGCGCAGTTCGGCGCGCCGATCGCGCGCACGCTGGGCAATTGCCTGTCGATGCAGGCCTACGCGCGCTATCTCGACGTCTTCGGCCCGTCGCGCTTGAAGGAGATGATCTTCACGGCGCGGCTGTTGTCGGCCGCCGAGGCGCTGGCTGCGGGCTTTGTCCACGAGATCGTGGCGGCTGACGCGATCGAGGCCCGTGTGCAGGCGCTGGCGCAGACACTCGCCTCGCATGCCCCCATCACGTTGCGTGTGACCAAGGAGGCGGTGCGCCGCATCCAGGCCGCGCGCGCCGTGCCCGATGGCGACGACCTCATCGCTGCCACCTACGGCAGCGCCGATTTCCGCGAGGGCGTGCGTGCCTTTGCCGACAAGCGTCCGCCGCGCTGGACGGGAAAGTAGACCCACACGATGTTGGCCTCTGACGCCCTTTCGCACCTCACCGTGCTCGATCTGACGCGTGTGCGCGCCGGGCCCACCGCCGTGCGCCAGCTCGCCGACTGGGGCGCGCAGGTCATCAAGATCGAGATGCCGCCCGGCCTGGACGAAGGCGAAGGCATCGGCGGCCCGCGCGAGGACAGCGACTTCCAAAACGTACACCGCAACAAGCGCGGCATGACGTTGAATCTGAAGTCAGCTGAAGGTGTGGCGATCCTGAAGAAGCTGGTCGAGCGCGCCGACGTGCTGGTCGAGAACTACCGCCCCGATGTCAAAGATCGGCTGGGCATCAACTACGAGGCGATGGCAGCGATCAACCCGCGGCTGGTCTACGCCAGCATCTCGGGACACGGCCAGGACGGCCCTTACCGCCTGCGCCCGGGCTTCGACCAGATCGCGCAGGGCGCGGGCGGGCTGATGTCGATCACTGGCGCCCCTGGCCAGGGCCCTATGCGCGTGGGCATCCCGATCGC
>JANMMH010000061.1:0-7977 GCA_031373055.1 Rubrivivax sp.
ACCCCGGCCGACCGCGCCACCATGCAGCGCGTGGGCGTGGTATTTCCCAATCAATTGCAACAAGGCACGCACATCAATATTGCCGGTGGGGCCGTGGCTAGATATGCGCGCCACCGCGACGCCGCCGTGTTGTTTCTGGAATACCTTGCCAGCGACGAAGCCCAGGGTTACTTTGCCAACGGCAACAACGAATGGCCGGTCGTGGGCGGCGTGAAAGTCGCCAATCCTGCGCTCGACGCATTTGGCGCCTTCAAGGCCGAGACGATGCCAGTGTCGCGCATAGGCATGAATCAGATCAAGGTGCAGCAGATACTCGATCGTGTCGGCTATCCGTGAAACCCTTGGCTCATTGCTGCCGTGGCCTACGCAATAATCGACGCTTCTACAACCCATTTTGAGGCCACGTCGATGAGCAAACCCTTGACAGAATTGATGGCACTGCGTGCCGATCTTGATGCGCAAATTGCCAAAGCCCAGCGTGAGGAACGTGCCAACGCGATTGCGCAAGTCACGAATCTGATGTCGCAATATGGTTTGACCATGGCCGACGTGCAGGCACCCAAAGGCAAGGCCAAAACCAGCGGCAGCGTGGCCAGCAAAGTTGCCGTGAAGTATCGCGACCAAGCCACCGGCGACACCTGGACCGGACGCGGCCTGCAACCCAAGTGGCTGCGTGCTGCCGTAGCTGCAGGCAAGACGCCCACCGACTTCTTGGTGTAGCGCTGTTCACGCGGCCCTCATCGGCGCACCGATGACCGACGCGGCGGCTATGCTGCAAGCCGCCGCCACCGTGATCGAGCCCTTTTGACCGAACTGTTGCCCCCACCAGCTAGCCAAAAGGCCGACGCCACGTTCAGGCTGGCGCGCACCTGGTCGCAGCGTGCCCTGGCCAGCGCTTCCGTGGTGGCTTTGCTGGTGACGCTCGAAGCGTCGGTGCTGCCGCTGACATCCTGGGGCGCCACGGCGCTGGCCTTGGGTGCCGCGATCGCACTGACCCTGCAGTGGGGTCAGGCAGCGGCCTTCGGCGCCGTGGCGGCCGGTCTGGCCATGCAGTGGGGCATGTCCTTGGCCCTTGCCGACGCGCTGGCCGCCACGGTGGCGGCGAGCTTGGCTGGCGCCGTCACGATCCTCGCGATGGCTCGCACTGATCTCGACCACCGGCTGGAGCGCCCGCGTGATGTCGGCTGGCTCGTCGCAAGCCTGCTACTCGCAGCCAGCCTTTGTGTTGCGCTGCAAGTGCTTTGGCGCTGGCAGATGGGCGCCCCCTGGCAAGACGTTTGGCGTGATGGCGTCGCGCGCAGCGTGGTGGTTTGCACGGCGGCACTGCTCGCTGCGCTGCCGCTGCTGGTGGTCGGGCGCTCGGTGCACGCAGGGCCGGCGCCGGCGCGGCATTGGTGGCTGGGCAGCCTGCTGGCGATGGCCTTGCTTGCCTGCGCTGCGGCGCCCTTGTGGCCGTGGGTGCGCGCCTCGTCGTGGTCACCGCTCTTGCACTTCGCACCCCCCGTGTTGATGTTGGCTTTGCTGGTCCACAGCGGTGTGGCCATCGCCAGCCTGGCCCTGCTCGTGGTCTCGCTCGCACTGGCTGCGATGGCCACCAGCGTGGGCATTCCGGCCCTGCGCTCGTCGCCCGACTTCCAGGTGCATGTCGGCGGCCCGGTGATGTCGATGCTGGCCTCGCTGCTCATCGCGCACGCCAGCCGCGCCGCGTCGGTGTGGCGTGAAAACCGCTGGGAGTGGGCACTCGAGGGTTCGCGCCTTGGCGTGGCTGACTGGCACCTGCTGCACAACCGCAACGCGTTCGTCTCAGCGACCTGGGCGCGCCTAACAGGGCATGCCGGTGGCGACTGGACACCGCATCATTGGCTGGCGCGCGTGCACGGCGAGGATCGCGCCGCCTTGAGCGAGGCCATTGCTCGTGTCGCCTCAGGCGCCGACGGCCGGCGCCAGCTAGAAATCCGCATGCCGGCCGGTGACGTGTGGCGCTGGTTCGAGGCGACCTTGCTCGTGGTCGAGCGCGAGCCCTCGGGCCAGCCGCTGCGCCTCTTGGCCACCGTGGCCGATGTCGACGAGCGACACGACGCCCAGCAGCGCCAGCGTTTGTCGGCCAGCCTCTTCCAGCACTTGCATGAAGGCCTGCTCATCACCGACGAGCACCATCGCGCGCTGGACGTCAACCCGGCCTTCACGCAGATCTTGGGCATCAGCCGCGAAGAGCTGCTGGGCACCGTGCCGATGCTGCTGCGCCCTTCACCGCCCGACCCCTTGGCGCGCCAGCAGCGAGCAGCAATGTGGGAGGCACTGCGCCTGCAAGGCAACTGGCGCGGCGAGCTGCTGGAGCGGCGGCGCAACGGCGAGCTGTGCACGCTGCAGGCGACCATCTCCGTCGTGCCAGGCTCCGCTGCCGATCTTCGCTATCACGTGCTGGTGATCTCCGACATCACCGAGCAGCGCGTGCAGCGTGAACGCCTGGAGCGCCAGGCGCACTTTGATGAACTCACACGCCTGCCCAACCGCGCGCGGCTCGCCGAGCTGATGCACGACGCCATGCTCGCGGCCGACCGCGACGGCTACTTGCTGACCGTGTGCTACCTCGACATCGACCACTTCAAACCCGTCAACGACCGCTTCGGCCACGCCGCTGGCGACCTGCTGCTGACCGAACTGGCCGGGCGCCTGCGCAGCGCCCTGCGCACCCGCGAGACCTGGGCCGACGCCGCCGCGCGACTGGGCGGCGACGAGTTCGTGTTGCTGCTGCGCGCGGGCACGCTGGACGAAGCACGGCTGGCGGTGGAGCGTGTCTTGCGCGTGGTGGCGCAGCCCTATGTCATCGACGCGGCCAACGAATCGGTGCAGGTCACCGCCAGCATGGGCGCCACCGTCTACCCCATCGACCGCAGTGACGCCGACACCCTGCTGCGCCACGCCGACCACGCCATGTACGGCGCGAAGCAGTCTGGCCGCAATGGCTACCTCTTCTTCGACCCCGAGCACCGCCGCCGCACCGAAGAGCGCGTGATGGCCATTGGCCGCGTGCAAGAAGCGCTGGACCAGTCGGAGTTCTTGCTCTACTACCAACCCAAGGTCGACATGCGCAGCGGCGTGGTGCTGGGCCTGGAGGCGCTGATCCGCTGGGATCATCCGCAGCACGGCTTGATCGCGCCCTTGCAGTTCCTGCCGCTGATCGAAAACACGGGGCTGTCGTCACGTGTCGGCGACTGGGCTTTGTCGCAAGCGCTTGAGCATCTCTCGCTGTGGCGCAAGAGCGGCATCGACATTTCGGTGGGCGTCAACATCTCCGCGCGGCACATCCAGGAGCCCGATTTCGCGCTGCGTCTGTCAGAGCTCTTGGCGCGTTATCCCGAGCCCATGGCCGAGCATCTGGAGCTTGAAATGCTCGAGACCGCCGCACACGCCGACATCGACGCCACCTCGGCGCTGATGGCGCGCTGCCGCACCATCGGCGTGCGCTTTGCGCTCGACGACTTCGGCACCGGCTACTCGACGCTGACCTATCTCAAGCGGCTGCCCGTCGACACGCTGAAGATCGACCGCTCGTTCGTGCACCACATGCTCGACGACGCGCAAGACCGCGCCATCGTCGAAGGTGTCATCGGCCTGGCGCGCACCTTCGGCTGCACCGTCGTGGCCGAAGGTGTCGAGAGCCCGGCACAGGCGCGCACCTTGCTCGACATGGGCTGCCAAATCGGCCAAGGCACGGGCATCGCCGCACCCATGCCGGCGAGCCAGGTGGCGACCTGGGTGCGTGAATACAAAGGCATGTTCGCGTTGGCGCCAGCGGTGCCGCCGGTGGCACCGCTGGCCGCGTCGGAGTGAGCCTGACGTGACGCTAGCCTGACCTCGACGAAAGAACGTGCGCCGCTAGACTCTGCCGCGTGATACCCGCCGGCTTCCTGCAAGACCTGATCTCGCGCCTCGACATCGTCGAGGTCGTGGGCCGCCACGTCGAGCTCAAACGTGGTGGCGCCAACTTCATGGGCTTGTGCCCCTTCCACGCCGAGAAGTCGCCAAGCTTTTCGGTTAGCCCGAGCAAACAGTTCTATCACTGCTTCGGCTGCGGCGCCTCGGGCGACGCCATCAAGTTTTTGATCGAACACCACGGCATGAGTTTTCTCGACGCCGTCGAAGATCTCGCGCAGCGCGTGGGCATGCAAGTGCCGCAGGAGCAGGTCAGCGCTGAAGAGCGCGAGCGCCGGCAAAAACTCAGTGAACGCCGGCTGTCCCTCACCGAAGTCTTGCAGCGCGCAGCCGACTTCTATCGCACGCAATTGCGTGCCAGCCCGACGGCCATTGACTACCTCAAGCGCCGTGGTCTGGACGGTGCGATCGCCGCGCGCTTCGGCCTGGGCTATGCGCCTGAAGGCTGGCGCGCTTTGGCCGGCGTCTTTCCGAAGTACGACGACGCGCTGCTCGAGGAGTCGGGGCTGGTGCGCGTGCAAGACGAGAGCAGCGAGGAGACCGAGCGCAAGCGCTACGACTGGTTTCGTGGCCGCGTGATGTTCCCCATCCGCTCGGTGCAGGGCGACATCATCGGTTTCGGCGGGCGCGTGCTGGACGACAGCAAACCGAAGTACATGAACTCGCCCGAGACGCCGGTTTTCAGCAAAGGCCGCGAGCTCTACGGTTTGTTCGAGAGTCGCCAGGCCATGCGCGAGCGTGGCCACGCGCTGGTGGTCGAGGGCTACATGGACGTGGTGGCCCTGGCGCAAGCGGGCTTTGGCAACGCCGTGGCCACGCTGGGCACAGCCTGCACCGCCGACCACGTGCAAAAGCTCTTTCGCTTCACCGACGCGGTGGTCTTCAGTTTCGACGGTGACAGCGCAGGCCGCCGCGCCGCAGGCCGAGCGCTCGAAGCCTCACTGCCGCACGTGGGCGACTTGCGCAACGTCAAGTTCCTCTTCCTGCCGCCCGAGCACGACCCCGACAGCTTCGTGCGCGAGCGTGGCGCCGAAGCCTTCGAGGCCTGCATCGCCGCAGCCGTGCCGCTGTCGCGCCAGCTCATCGAGCATGCAGCCGACGGTGCCGATACACGCACACCCGAGGGCCGCGCGCGCTTGCTTGCTAACGCCAAGCCGTTGTGGGCTCTGCTCGCCGAGAGCGCCTACAAGCGCCAGCTGCTGGGCGAGATCGCGCGCGCCAGCGAGCTCGGCATGGATGAGCTGTCCCGTCAGTGGGGTACCAGTGCGGCGGCGTCATCTGTGCGGCACGTACCCGCGCTACAAATGCCACGCCGCGGCGGCATGACGCATGGTCGTCGCACACCCGCCTCACCCGCAGACCAGGCCCTGCGCCTGCTGCTGTGCCACAGCGACTGGTGGGAGTCTTTGTCGGCCGACGACCATCAGCTGCTTCACGAGCTCGGCGGCGTACACGGCGAGGCCGTGGCCTGGCTGGAGCAGCAGCTGATGGAGCATGGTGCGCAAACCTGGGCGAGCTTGAATGACGCGCTGGGTGAGCTGCCCTGGCGTGCGCAAGCGCAGCAATGGGTGGCCAGCGTGGCGCAAGACGAAGACCAGCGCCCCGAAGACTTGCAGCGGGTGCTGCATCGCCTGTGGCGCAACCACTATGAAGAGAACATCAAGGCCTTGATCGTTGCAGGCAGCACCGACCGCGAGACCTTGGACCGCATCAAGGAATGCCAGCGCAAGATTGGCCTGCATCGCGAGGCGCAAGCTCAGGACACCACAGCGTGAGCCAGGCGTGCGCCGCGGCGCCGTGACCCAGCACGTAGGCCGGCGCGGTTAGGCGCCGGTATAATCCGATGCTGGTTGCAAGGTGCAACCATGACAGCAGCACCTCCGGGCCCCGGCCACCCTCGACAAGGGTCATCACCAGCCACCGTCACCCGCAAGGACTGCAACGCCTCAGCGTCAACGCCGTCGTCTCGGCCCACGCGTTGACCGTGCCCACGCCACATGCCTGCGCTGCAAGCCGCTGCATTGGCAAGACACACCCCACCAGGCAACGCTGCATGCATTTGCAGCCGGCCCCAAAGGTATAGCCCCAAGGATTCGCATGACCGCCAAGAAGCCCGCCGCCCCCACCCCTGCTGTCAAAGCTGCCGCCAAGACCGTGGCTGCCGCTGTGGTCGACACCAAGCTCAAGGCCAAAGCCGCCGCGCCTGCGCCTGTCGCGTCGGCCAAGACAGCGGCAAGCAAAGCAGCACCGAGCAAGCCTGCACCCAAGGCCGCGCCGGTGAAACCTGGTGCCAAGCCAGCTGCGAAGGCCGGCAAAAAGGGCGCACTCACCGACAAGAAGAACGTGCCTTTGGCTGACGTGGAAGATCTGGCCGACGTCGAGTTCGATGCCGAGGCTGAGGTCGAAGCCGAAGTCGAAGTCGTCGACGAAAAAGAGACCAAGGCCAAGCCGCTGCGCATGAAGGTCTCGCGCGCCAAAGAGCGCGCGCTGATGCGCGAGTTCGGTCTGGATGAAACGCTGCTCACCGAAGAAGAAGTTGCCAAACGCCGCCACGAGCTCAAGACGCTCATCAAGATGGGCAAGACGCGCGGCTTCTTGACGCACCAAGAGATCAACGACCACCTGCCCGAGAAGCTCGTCGACAACGAGATCTTGGAGGCCATCGTCTCGATGCTCAACGACATGGGCATCGCCGTCTACGAGCAGGCGCCTGACGCGGCCACGCTGCTCATCGCTGGCGGCGGCACGGCCACCGCCACCGAAGAAGAAGCCGAAGAAGCAGCCGAAGCTGCGCTGTCCACCGTCGACTCCGAGTTCGGCCGCACCACCGACCCAGTGCGCATGTACATGCGCGAGATGGGCACCGTCGAGCTGCTCACTCGTGAAGGCGAGATCGAGATCGCCAAGCGCATCGAAGGCGGCCTGCAAGCCATGATGTTGGCGATCAGCGCCAGCCCCACCACCATTGCCGAGATCCTGGCGATGGCCGAGCGCATCGAAAAAGGCGAGATGCAGATCTCTGAAGTGGTCGATGGTTTCGTCTCTGACGACGAAGCCGACGACTACGTGGCTGAAGAAGACTTTGACGAGTTCGACGAAGAAGACGACGACGACGGCGCCGGTGGCAGCAAGGCCCTGACGAAGAAGCTCGAAGAGCTGCGCATGCAGGCGCTGGAGAAGTTTGCCAAGCTGCGCAAAGACTTCGACAAGATGCGCGCGGCCTTTGAGAAAGACGGCTACAAGTCCAACCCCTACAACAAGTCGCAGCACGCCATCAGTGTCGACTTGATGACCATCCGCTTCACCGTCAAGACCATCGAGCGGCTGTGCAACATCCTGCGCTCGCAGGTTGACGATGTGCGCCGCTACGAGCGCGAAATCCGCAAGATCGTGGTCGACAAGTGCGGCATGCCGCAAGACCACTTCATCCGCACCTTCCCGCTCAATGTGCTGAATCTGAAGTGGGCCGAAAAGGAAATCGCCTCGGGCAAACCCTTCGCCACCATCCTTGCGCGCAACCTGCCGGCGGTGCAGGAATTGCAGCAGAAGCTGTTCGACTTGCAGGCGCGCGCCGTGGTGCCGCTGGAAGACCTGAAGACCATCAACAAGCGCATGAACGAAGGCGAGCGCAGCTCGCGTGGCGCCAAGAAAGAGATGATCGAGGCCAACCTGCGCCTGGTGATCTCCATCGCCAAAAAGTACACCAACCGCGGCCTGCAATTCCTTGACTTGATCCAAGAGGGCAACATCGGTTTGATGAAGGCGGTGGACAAGTTCGAATACCGCCGCGGCTACAAATTCTCGACCTACGCCACGTGGTGGATCCGCCAGGCCATCACGCGCTCGATCGCGGATCAGGCGCGCACCATCCGCATTCCGGTGCACATGATCGAGACCATCAACAAGATGAACCGCATCAGCCGTCAGCACTTGCAGGAGTTCGGCTTCGAGCCCGACGCGCCAACGTTGGCGTTGAAGATGGAGATCCCCGAGGACAAGATCCGCAAGATCATGAAGATCGCCAAAGAGCCGATCTCCATG
>JANMMH010000070.1:0-6512 GCA_031373055.1 Rubrivivax sp.
CGAACCCGGCGGAGCCCCCCTCCCACCGCAGCGCCGCCGTGGCGCAGATGCTGCGCATGCCGGTAGCGACACTGCGCGTGTGGGAACGCCGCTATGGGCTGACACAGCCCGAGCTGTCGCCGAGCGGCCAGCGCCGTTACTCGGCCGACGACGTGCGGCGCCTGGCCTTGGTCAAGCAGCTGACGGAGCTCGGGCACGCCATCGGCAGCCTGGCGCCGCTGGACATGACACAGCTGCAGCGCGTCGCCGCCACGCACGCGCAGACGCTGGCGGCCACGCAAAAACGCGAAAGCTCTGACGTGGCCAACCTACCGCCGGCTCGCGCCTGGCGGCTCGCCGTGATTGGCGCGGCCTTGGGTACCCGCTTGCAGCGGCCGACACTCTTGCGCCGGCTCGGCGGGTCCGTGGTGCTGCTGGGGCCGTTCGACGACATCACGCAGGCCGCCGCCGCTTTGCGCAGCTCAGACATGGATGCCTTGCTGCTGCACGAACCGCAACTGCATGAGGGCTGGTTGGCTGCCATGAACGTGGCGGCACCGGCCTTCGCCGGTGTGCCCAAAGCCGTGCTCTACAGCTTTGCCGCCGAGCCCGTGTGCGAGGCATTGGCCACCGCCGGAGCGGCCCTGCTGCGCGAGCCGCAGCCCGACGCCGTGGTGGCGCAGTGGCTGCACGGACTGTCCGCCATGGCGGCTGTGACGGCGGTGGCGGCGCACCCTGCTGCGTCCTAGCACGTCGGCGCAGCCGATGCCACGCCGCCGCGCCGCTGGGACGACGCCGCGCTGGCCGACTTCGCCGGCCGCTCGTCCACGATCGCCTGTGAGTGCCCGCGCCACGTGGCCGAGCTCCTGGTGCAGCTCTCGTACTTCGAGGCCTACAGCGCCGAGTGCGAGCACCGCAACGCGGCCGACGCCGAGTTGCACGCCCACTTGCGACAGGTCGCGGCCACCTCGCGTGCTCGCTTCGAGACCGCGCTCGAGCACGTCGCCTTGCACGAAGGTTTGATGCTGCCTGCATCGCTGCCGCAAAACGGCGCTGTCGTGGCATCGAACGCGAAGCGTACGAAGACCGTGGCGGCCGCGAGGCCAAGCCGTCGACCCTAAGCTCCCCATCCACGCTTTGACTCGTACCCAACCCCATGCAACGCTTCCTGCTCCTGCTCACACTCTGCGCCATGCCTTTGTTCAGCCATGCCATCGAAGAACCCGACTACGAGGTCATCAAGAAGTTCGCCAATGTGGAGCTCCGCCAATACGCGCCCTACGTCGTGGCCGAGGTGGTGCTGGACGCCACGGCCGACGACGCCGGCAACCGCGCCTTCCCGATCCTGGCCGGCTACATCTTCGGCAAGAACAAGGGCGAGAAGACGTTCGCGATGACGGCGCCGGTGACGCAGACCGCCGCGCCGATGCGCATGGACATGACCGCGCCCGTGACCCAGGCCGCCGTGGCGGGCGGCATGCGCGTGCAGTTCGTCTTACCCAAGGGCGTGACACTGGCGACGGCGCCCGAGCCTGTCGACGCGCGAGTGCAACTGCGCTTGGTGCCGGCCGCCACGTGGGCGGTGATCCGCTACTCGGGCAGCTGGTCGCAGTCGAACTACCAGGAACACCTGGACGCATTGAAGGCGGCCCTGCAAACGGCCGGCGTGGCCACGCAAGGCGAGCCCGTGCTGGCGCGTTACAACGCGCCCATCACGCCTTGGTTTATGCGGCGCAACGAGATCTGGTTGGCAGTGCGCTGAGCGCTTGCGCAAGTTACGTTGGCAGCCCAGCTCACAGCGCGCCTGTTGCCGCGCCAAGGGTGACGACCACGTTGCCGCTTTTGCGCCCTTGATCCACATACCGGTGCGCGGCGACCATCGCTTCGAACGGGAACACCCGGTCGATGACCGGCACGAACCGCCCCGCCTCGGCAAGCTCGGCGATCTGGTGCAGGTAGGCAGGGCGCTCCTGGGCTGGCCCGGCCACCACACGCATGTTGCTCGTTAGCGTGTGCCAGGGTGACAGCAAGAGGCTTGGCAAGTCGGCCAGCACGAGCAGCAGGCGCCCGCCTCGCGACAAGCAAGCCTTGCTGCGGCTGAAGGACGCTGTGCCCGCCGCGTCGACGATGACGTCAAAGCGCTTGCCGGACTGGGTGAAGTCGTCGCGTGTGTAGTCGACTACCTCGTCCGCCCCGATGGATCGCACGAGCTCGAACTTGGCGCCGCTGCACACCGCTGTGACATGCGCGCCGGCGTGTTTGGCGAGCTGGATCGCGGCCGTGCCCACGGCGCCGGCAGCACCGTTGACGAGCACACGCTCGCCGCTGCGAAGCTCGCCACGGCGGAAGAAGTCCAGCATGGTCGCCGCGCCGAACGACAAGGCTGCCGCTTGCTCGTAGCTGAGTTTGGACGACTTCTTGGCGACGGGTCCGTCGGCGCGCATGCACATGTACTCGGCGTAGGCGCCCATGCGCCCGCCCGGGAATGCAAAGACGGCGTCGCCTGGCTTGAACTGCGTCACCGCGCGTCCCACCGACTCGACGTCGCCCGCAAGCTCGGTGCCCAGGATCGGCTGGCGTGGCCCGCGCATGCCCAGGGCCAAGCGACCCAGCGGCCCGAAGCCGCGCGGCAGGCTCAGGCTGCGCACGCGACAGTCGCCCGAGCTGACGGTGGTGGCACGCACACGAATCAAGATTTCGTCGTCGGCCGGAATCGGCTTGGGCAGCTCGATGAATTCAAGCACCTCGGGCGGCCCGTAGCGCTTGCAGGCAATGGCCTTCATGGTTGGGATCGCACGTTGTTTGAGCGCGCGACCTTATCGCAAGGCTTGGTCGAAATACGTCGGCAGTTCGATGGCCAACTGCTTGAGGAAAGCCGCGCGCTCGAATCCCGGCGGGTCGGCGCGGATGTCACCGTCGTCGCTTTGGATGGCCACGCTGGGCGTGTCCATGAAGGCCAAGTGCCAGGCGTTGGCGACGCGACGCAATTCGGCCCCGGGCGGGTTCTGTGTGATCCACGCGGCGTGGAAACGCGGCACCAACCAGCGGTCGCTTTGCGCTTCGTAAATGAGCACGGGTGTGCGCACGCTGGCCAGCGACGCCGCCGTGAACATCACACCCAGCGGGGCCATCGCCACCACCGCGCGAACACGTTGGTCAGCGACCGGTTGCGGTGCAACTTCAGCCAAAGCCGCCGATGCCGACGCCGTTGGCGATGTCGTGCGCGTGCTGCAGAAGATCGGATCGTCCGCGCGATGCGCCTGGCAATGCGCGGCAATGCGCGACAGATCGGCCTGGCCACCCACCAGCGCCAGCACCGTGTAGCAGCCGGCGGAATGCCCGAGCACGCCCACCTTGGGGCCGCGATCGTCGCGTGCCATGCGCTCGCTCCAGGACGGGTCGCGCAGCAGCGCGTCAATGAGCCGCGTGACCTGGCGCGGCCGCTCGCTGAAGTATTCCGTGGGTCGATCCAGCAGCATCGAGCGGTCTTGCCAGTTGTCGCCGGGGTGGCGCAGCGCGGCCACCAGGTAGCCGTGGCGCGCCAAGGCCTCGGCCAGGCTTGTGTGGCCGAGCTCGCTGCCACCCGTGCCGTGGCTCAGCACGATCAGCCCCTTCAACGTGGGCTCGGGCGCGCCGTGGATGGCCACGTTTACCGTGAACGGCCCCATCGCGATGCTTTGCGCCGGCGCTTGCGTCGGGTAGTACAGCGCGACCGTGGTGGATGCTGCGGCGGGTGTTGCGCCGGCGACGCTGATCTGGCGCCAACCGGCTTGGAAGGCCATCGCGCTGGGCGTTAGCAGCCAAGCGGCGCCCAGGATCAAGAGTCGTTGGAGGATGCGTATTGGATGGGGCTTCATGTGGGGCGCTGAGTGAATGCTGGACTGAGGCATCACCTATCGAGCCCTACCGACAAAACACTCTGCGACGAAGCGCTGCGGAGACGGCGCGAGTCGACAAGCCGCAAGCGCCAACGTGCTCAACCGTGCTTCGCCACCCACTCGATCATCCCGTCCAGCGCGGGCGAAGCCCTCCCGGCCTGTGGATGGTTGACCAAGGCGGCCACGGCGTACATGGTGCCGCTGTGTCCGCTTACATAGCCCGCCAGCGCACGCGCGTCGAGCAGGCTGCCGGTCTTCAGGAAGGCGCGGCCGGTGGCGGCGCCGTGCTGCATGCGCCGCTCCAGCGTGCCGTCGACGCCGGCCACGGGGAGCGAGTCGAAAAAGCTCTGCGCGTCCCGTGAGGTCCAGGCCTGGCGCAGCAGTTGCACCAGCGCGCGCGGTTTGCCGCGTTCGGTGCGCGACAGGCCCGAGCCGTTGTCCATGGTGATGTCGTCGTCGCTCAAACCCTGGCGGCGCAGCCAGGCATGCACGCTGGTCTGTGCGCCCATAAGCGACGCCGCGAGCAGCGGAAAGCCGCGCGCCATCGACAGCATGAGGTGGCGCGCCGTGACGTTGTTGCTGCTCTTGTTCATCTCACGCAGGATCAAAGGCAGCGGCTCCGACACGTGCGTCGACCACGGCAGCAGCAGCTCGCCACCCTCACCCCGGCTGGGCCAGCGCTGGCGCAGCGGGTCGCCCTGGGTGAGGTCGATGTCGCGCACCTGGCCGTGCAGCACCGCGCCGGTTTCGGCCCACAGCCTGGCCACCACAGGAGCGACGTAGTCCAGCCCCGGCGGTGCCACCATGCTCACTTGGCGCAGCCCACGCGCGCTCTTCATGCTGACCTGCATCACGCCTTCGTCGAGCATCAGCGCGTGCGGCCAGACATGGCGCGGCCGGTTCGCTGCAGGCACGGGGGTGTGGCGATGGTCGGCGTCGCTGAGCGTGAAGGCCGAATGGTCGAGCAGGATGTCGCCAGAAATCTCGTGCAGCCCTTGCGCGCGCATGCGCTGCATCCAGGCGCGCAGCTCGCCGCTGGTTAGCCGCGCGTCACCGCCGCCCACGATCATCAAGTCGCCCTGCAAACGCCCGGCCACCACGGGGCCGGTATTGAAGGCATGCGTGCGCCAGCGCCAGCGTGGGCCCAGCAGGTCTAACGCCGCAAGGGCGGTGACAATTTTGGCGGTGGAGGCCAGCACATACGGCGCGTCGGCGTTGATCGCGGCGAGCTCGGGCGCGCCGTTCACAGCCTGCACAACGACGCCGAAGCTCGCCAGCGGCAAGCCGCTCACATTCAAAGCACGCAGCAAGCCGGGTGGCCCGGCAGCCTGGCCGGCGGCGAGAGGTGAGGCGGGCGCCGCGGCCGCACTGGGCAGCCAGGCCCCACCCAGGGCGGCGAGCAGCTGCCTTCGGGCAGAATTTCGCATCGGCCGAGGCTAGCCACGCCGGGCGTTTCCTATCGGCCGAAGAGCGGCTGCCTTGCACGCTAGTTTTCAGCGCCTTCTTTCAGCGGCTGATCGGCTGCCTTTCAATGTGACTCCCATGGACGACTTCGACGCCCCCCACCCTCGCGCGGTGCGCAGCTACGTCTTGCGCGCCGGCCGCATGGGCTCGGGCCAGCAGCGTGCGCTGGCCGAGCTGGGGCCGCGCTTCCTGCTGCCCTTTCAAGCCGCGCCGCTGGACCTTGAACAAGCCTTCGGCCGGCGCGCGCCGTGCATCGTCGAGATCGGCTTCGGCATGGGTGCCGCCACCGCCGAGATTGCCGCCGCGCGGCCCGAGATGGATTTCATCGGCATCGAAGTGCACGAGGCCGGCGTCGGCGCGCTCTTGCGCTTGATCGGCGAGCGTGGTCTCACCAACCTGCGCATCATTCGGCACGACGCTGTGGCGGTGCTGGAGCAGATGATTGCGCCCGCCTCGCTGGCCGGCGTGCACATCTTCTTCCCCGATCCTTGGCACAAGAAACGCCACCACAAACGCCGGCTCATTCAGGGCGCTTTCGTGTCGCATTTGGTGTCGCGTTTGGCGCCGGGCGGCGTGGTGCATTGCGCCACCGACTGGCAGCCTTATGCCGAGCAAATGCTGGAGGTCTTGTCGGCCGAGCCTGGTCTCGTCAACACCGCAGCCGGCTTCGCGTCGCGGCCCGACTACCGGCCCTTGACGAAGTTCGAAGCACGCGGCGTGGCGCTGGGCCACGGCGTGTGGGACCTGGTGTTCAGGCGGCCCACCGTCAATCCGCCCAGCGCACCCAGCCCGTGAAGTAGGTCAGCAAGACCACGCCGCCGAACGCAATGCGGTACCAGGCAAACGGTGTGAACGTGTGCGTGGCGATGTAGCGCAGCAGCCAGCGCACGCAGACCCAGGCCGAGAGGAACGAGAAGACGAGGCCGACCGCGAACATCGGCACGTCGGCGCTGGACAGGACGCCGCGCTCCTTGATGAGGCTGTAAACACCGGCGCCGATGAGCGTGGGGATGGCCAGGAAGAAGCTGAAGTCGGTGGCCGCTTTGCGCGACAGGCCAAGCAACATGCCGCCGATGATGGTGGCGCCTGAGCGGCTGGTGCCGGGGATCATGCCCAGGCATTGCACGAGGCCGACCTTGAGCGCGTCCAGCGGCGTGAGCTCGTCCACCGTGGCCACGCGGACAGTCACGG
>JANMMH010000082.1:0-2168 GCA_031373055.1 Rubrivivax sp.
CACGAAGTCGACGCCGTGGCGCTGGAAGATTCGCAGGTCTGCGTCATGCCGTATCAATCGCTTGAGTCGCTGGCGCAAGAAGTGCCTTCGCTGCAACAGCAGCTGCACCGCGTGATGAGCGGCGAGATCGTCAGCCACCAACGCGTGATGCTGCTGCTGGGCAGCATGTACGCCGAGGAGCGGCTCGCGGCATTTCTGCTGAACTTGACGAAACGACTGCACGCGCGCGGCTTCTCGGCCTCGCAGCTGCTGCTGCGCATGACGCGCGAAGAGATCGGCAGCTTTCTCGGCCTCACCTTAGAGACCGTCAGCCGAAGCTTCTCGAAGTTCCAGGCCGAGGGCCTGCTGCACGTGCGCAACCGCCAGATCCGCATCACCGACCCGCTGGGTTTGCAGCACATCGTTGATGGCACAACTTGACGCCACCGCAACAGCGGCCGCAGACTGGCTCGCCTGGGTTCCCCAGGAGTAAAGGTGCCCATGAAGATCCTGCTGCCCGTTGACGGCTCTGTGCACGCACTGCAAGCCGTCAAGCACGCCCTGGCGCTGGTGCGCGCCGGCCTCAAGGCCGAGTTCGTGCTGGCCAACGTGCAGCCCCACGCCAACCTTTATGAGGTGGTGACGGCGCACGACGCCGAGCTCATCGACCAGGTGCGCACTGCCGCCGGCGCGGACGAGCTGCAAGGCGCCGAGGCCTTGCTCAGTGGTGCCGGCGTTGAGTGGGAAAGCGAGGTCGTGGGCGGCGAGCCCAGCCGCATGCTGCTGGAGATGATTGAGCGCTACGGCTGTGACGCCGTCATCATGGGCGCGCACGGCACCGGTGTGTTGCGCGAGCTGCTCACCGGCTCGGTCAGCGGCGAGATCTTGCGGCACAGCGCGGTGCCGGTGACGCTGGTGCGGGCGGCGGGGCTGGAGGAGGCGGGCTGAGGGCGACGAGCCGGGTCACAACCGCCGATAAAAAACCGTCGTGGCACACAGCCCGCCACGCGGCCACAGCGCGTAGTCGGGGATGACACCCACGCGCTGCCAGCCGAGCTTGGCGTACAGGCGCTCGGCGTCGCCGCCGGTCACGGTGTCCAACACCAGCAAGCACTTGCCGCAGCTGCGCGCCATGGCTTCGGCCTCACGCATCAGGGCGGCACCCAGGCCCTGGCGGCGCGCGCGGCGGTGCACCAGCATCTTCGACACGTCCCCGCGGTGCGGCTGGTTCTCGGGCTGCTCGAGCACGAGCTGCACCGTGCCACAGATGCCCTGCGCGTCACGCGCGACGAGCAGGGCGCGCTCGCCAAGGGCCACGCCATGTGCCACGCGCTGCCAGAAGGCGGCGGCGGTGGCTGGCTGGAGCGGGTGCATGAAGCTGACCGAGGCGCCGCCGTCGACACAGTCGATCAATAACTCGCAAAGTAACTGCACATCGGCCTCGCCCACGCTGAGCAGGCGCTCGATGACTGCGCCACCGTGTGCCATCAGAGTTCGACCATAGTCTTGAAGCCGCCCCAGAACATGCGCTTGCCGTCGAAGGGCATGGCCTGGCCTTCCATGGTGGCGACACGTGGGTCGGCCATCACGGCCTTGTTGACCTGGTCGCGATGCTTGCGGTTGCGAAAGCATATCCACGAGAAGACCACGACTTCATCAGCCTTGAGCTTCACCGCTTGCGGGAACGAGGTGCGCTTGCCGGGCTTGACGTAGTCGGCCACGCACTCGGTGACCGTGAGCGCTCCGTATTCGATCCAGATCTTGCCGAACTTGCGCGCCATGGTGCGGTAGGCGGCCAGACTCTTTTGCGGCACGGGGACGACAAAACCATCAACGACTTGATGGCTTTGCCGGCAGCAACGACTGGCGGCTGCCCGGCATCGCCGAGTACGCCAACCTTTTCGCCGCGTACGGCAATCTCACGTCGAACACCCTGCCGTTTGTCGATGTGCAGCCCGACCTCTACTGGTCCGGTACGGAGGTCTCGCCTGGCATCACCGCGTGGCTCTTCTACCCCGTTAGCGGCAGCCAGTACGTCGGCGACGTCAACGTCTAACGGTTCTATGCCGTGGCTGTGCGCCCCGGCGATGTGACCGCCTCTGTGCCGGAGCCGCATACGCTGGCACTGGCACTGCTCGCGTTGGGCGCGACGGTGGTGGCGCGCCGAAGGCGGTCACGTTGAGGCTTTG
>JANMMH010000225.1:0-3654 GCA_031373055.1 Rubrivivax sp.
GACGAACTTTTATGCACGCCTGATGTTAACCTAACAGGGCCGCTTCACTGTGGCCCAGACGCCTGGGGATAGGGCGGCAGCGCCTGGGTCTGGGGCCACGCCTGCAGTGGCCGCCGCGGCACCCGCCGCCGCCGCCCCTGCCGCGCCCAGCGAGCTGCCGATCGACCTCACCATCGCCAGCACCAAACTCAGCGGCGGCCGCGTCGACTTCACCGACCGCTTCGTGCGGCCCAATTACTCGGCCGCCATGAGCGAGCTGCAAGGCAGCGTCGGCCGCCTGGCCACGGGCACACGCGACATGGCCAACGTGGAGCTGCGCGGGCGCGTGGCCGGCACCGGCCTCATGGACATACGCGGCGCCGTCAACCCCACCGCGCGGCCGCTGGCGCTGGACATCAGCGCGCGCGCCAGCGACATCGAGCTCTCGCCACTCTCGCCCTATTCGGGCAAGTACGCCGGCTACGCCATCGAGCGCGGCAAGCTCAGCGTGGATGTCGCCTACCGCGTTGACGCCGACGGCAAGCTCGAAGCCCGCAACCAGATCACACTCAACCAGCTGAGCTTCGGCGACAAGGTCGACAGCCCAGAGGCGACCAAGCTCCCGGTGCGATTGGCGTTAGCCCTGCTGACGGATCGCCACGGTGTGATCGACATCAACCTGCCCGTCAGCGGCTCAATCAACGACCCGCAGTTCAGTGTCTTTGGCATTGTCATGAAGATCATCGGCAACCTGTTGCTCAAGGCGCTGACCTCACCCTTCGCACTCTTGTCAGGCGGTGGCACGGATGAGCTCAGCGTGGTCGAGTTCGTGGCCGGCACGGCGCAGGTCGCACCGGCCGGTGCAGCCGTGATCGACAAGGTGGCGCGCTCACTGGGCGAGCGCGCGGCCTTGCGTTTGACGGTGGCCGGCAGTGCCGACGCCACACGCGAACTGCAAGCCATCAAAACCGCCACGTTCGAAGCCCGCGTGGTGGCCGAGCAGCGGCGCGAACGCGCGCGTGCGGGCGCCGATGTCTCACCGCAAACCGCCCTGCCCGCAATGAGCGTTGACGAGCGCACGCGCATCGTGCGCCGCCTCTACAGCGAGACCAGTCTCGCCGACAAACCGCGTGGTCTCGTGGGCATGCAAATAGAGCTGCCCTTGGCGCAGATGGAAGCGATGTTGGTCGCGGCCGTGACGACAAGTCCTGACAGCGCGCGCGAGCTCGCGCTGGCGCGTGGCCTGGCTGTGCGTGACGCCTTGATCGCGCGTGGCCTGCCCAGCGAGCGCCTCTTCCTGGGTGCGCCCAAGCTGCACCTTGATGGGGACGTCAAGGCCGACGCGCCGCCCTGGATGCCCAGCGTGCAGCTGAGCTTGGCGGCACTATGACCGCCAGCTTGCGGCTGCACGAGCTGGCGCTCAACGCCATCACCGAGATGGTCAGCGTGCTCGGTGAAGACGAGGTCTACCGCATGGTCAACGCGGCCTGGTGCCGCGTCGTCGGCTGCACGCCCGAGCAGATCATTGGCCACACCGTGCGCGCCGTGTTCCCCGACGGCGTGGACCCCGAACGCCGCTACGCCGTGCGCGACTGCCTGCGCAGCAACCAGCCCATCACCGTGCGCGGGCCCTTCGGTCTGCCGCGCATGGCGGGGCGTTTGTTCGAGGCCACCTACAGCCCTTATGGCGTGGACGAAAGCGGCGTGCGCTGCGTTGTGATCGTCACGCGCGACATCACCGAGGCCGAGTCACGCCGCGCCGCACTCGCCACCAGCGACGCCTACCTGCGCCGCACCTTGAACGCCACGGGCGACGCCATCTTCGCGTCTGACGCCACCGACCCCGACGTGCCCGTGCGCTTTATCAACCAGCAGATGCTGACGATGTGGGGTATGCCCGAAGCCCTGGCCGAGAGCCTGACGCCGCGGCAGATCATGGCGTACTTGGCGCCACTGTTTCTGGACGCCGAGCACGAGCTGCAGCGCATACGGCACATCGTGGCCAACAACCTGACGCAGGAGGACGTGATCACACTGCGCGACGGCCGCACGCTGCGCCGGCGCTGCGTGGCATCGACCGACCAAGTGCAAGGCGGCACGGTGCGCGTCTGGAGTTTTCGCGACATCACGCTCGAGACCGAAGCCATGCGGCGCGTCCAGCAGAGCGAGGCGGAGACACGAGAACTTCTCGACGCCTTCCCGGGCAGCATCGCCGTGCTCGATGAGACGCTGCGCTACAGCTACGTCAACCCGCGCGCGCTGGTCATGCTGGGCATGTCGCGCGATCAAGTTCTGGGCAAATCAGTGGCTGAGCTGCGTGGCCCGCAGCGCGCTGACGAAGTCGCTGCCTTATGCCAGCGCGCCCTCAAAGGCGAGGTCATTGCCTATGAAGTCGGGTTTGCCGACGTCACGCTCCAGGTCACCCTATGCGGCGGCCTGAGCGCGCGCACTGGGCGGCCGCAGTTCTACGGTTTTGGTGAAGACATCAGCACGCGCAAGCTCGCCGAGCGCGCCCTTGTGGCGGCATGCGACGAAGCCGAGCGCGCCAATCGCGCGAAGTCGCAGTTCCTCTCGCACATGTCGCACGAGTTGCGCACGCCGCTGCACGCCATCATGGGTTTTGCCCAGGTGGTGACGGCCGAGGGCGCGGTGCCGCCGGCGCTGCGCCGCGCGGTCGACGAAATTGCACGCGGTGGGCGCCACCTGCTGCAACTCGTCAACGACGTGCTCGACCTGCAAGGCGTGGAAGCCGGTAGCCTGGAGGTCGAACTGGCGCCGCTGGCACTGGCACCCCTGGTGCGGGAATGCGTCGACCTCATACAGCCACTGGCCGCCACGCGCGGCGTCGCGCTGGTCGCGCCCGCGGTCGCGCCCGGCGCAGCGCTGCACGCCATGGCCGACGCCACGCGCTTGCGTCAGGTGCTGCTGAACCTGCTGGGCAACGCCATCAAATACAACCACAAGGGCGGCAGCGTGGCATTGCATAGCCAGGCCCAGGCTGGCCGCGTACGGCTGACGGTGACCGACACCGGCATTGGTTTGAGTGAGGACGAGCAGGCCCGGCTGTTCACGCCCTTTGATCGCCTACACGCAGCAGCCGGCACGGTGGAAGGCGCGGGCATCGGTCTGGCACTCAGTCGCCAGTTGATGCAGGCCATGGGCGGCGAAATCGGTGTCACGAGCCAGCCGGGGCAAGGTAGCCAGTTCTGGATTGAGCTGGCGCAGCCAGCGCCTGCTGCCATGGCGGACCGCCTGTCTGCAGCGACGATGGCAGCGACGGCGATAGCACCCGCAAGTTTTCCGCCCGGGCCCTGGCAGGTGCTCTACATCGAAGACAACGAGGTCAACATCGTGCTGATGGAGGCCATGCTCAGCCGCGTGCCGGGCCTGACACTCACCACCGAGATGCAACCCGAGGCGGGCCTGGCGCGCGCCCAAAGCGAGCCGCCCGATCTCATCCTGTTGGACATTCAACTGCCGGTGATGAGCGGCTTTCAGGTGCTGCAGCACCTGCGCGCATCGGCCACCACGCGTGACATCCCCGTCATCGCCGTCAGCGCCAACGCCATGCCCGGCGACATCGAAGGCGGCCTGGCCGCCGGCTTTGCCGACTACATCACCAAGCCGGTGGACCTGGCCGCGCTGCTCACGGCGGTGCGCAAGGCGCTGGCGGGC
>JANMMH010000418.1:0-2753 GCA_031373055.1 Rubrivivax sp.
GGCACATGGCCATCAGCCCACCGGGCAGCAGGCCCAGGCCCAGCACCGCCGCGCCGTTGAAGGCCAGCAGGGCGGTGACGCCTTGCGAGCGCCGAATCGGCTCGACCTCGACCGCGTCATCGAAGTACATGATCTTCACCAGGCGCAGGTAGTAGTAGGCGCCGATGAGCGACATCAGCACCGCAAAGACAGCCAGGCCGATGAAGAAGGGCTGGTTCGTGCTAACAAGAGACTGGAGGATGGCCAGTTTGGCGTAGAAGCCGACCATCGGCGGCACACCGGCCAGCGAGAACATGAAGACGGCCATCACACCGGCGGCCCACGGCGCGCGCTTGCCCAGGCCGGCAAAGTCGTCGATGCGCTCGGACTCGAAGCCCTGGCGCGACAGAAAGAGAATCATGCCGAAGGTGCCTAAGGTCGTGAGCACATAGGCCACCAGGTAGAACATCGCCGAGCTGTAGGCATTGGCGGCCGAGAGCGTATTGCCGCTGACCACACCACAGCACAAGCCCAGCAGCATGAAGCCCATTTGCGCGATGGTTGAGTACGCCAGCATGCGCTTCAAGTTCGTCTGCGCAATGGCCGCAACGTTGCCGATGATCAGCGAGCCGATGGCCAGCACGATGAGCATCTGCTGCCAGTCCACCGCCAGGCCGAGCATGCCTTCGACCAGCAAGCGGATGGTGATGGCAAAGGCCGCGAACTTGGGCGCGCCGCCAATGAGCAGCGTCACCGCCGTGGGCGCGCCCTGGTAAACGTCGGGCACCCACATGTGGAACGGCACCGCGCCGAGCTTGAAGGCCAGGCCCGCGACGACGAAGACGACGCCGAAGATCAGCACCGCCTGGTTGATGCGGCCGCCGGCGATGCTCTCGAAGACCTTGGGGATTTCGAGTGAGCCCGTGGCGCCGTACATCATCGACAAGCCATAGAGCAAGAAGCCGCTGGCCAGTGCGCCGAGCACGAAGTACTTCATCGCCGCCTCGGTGGCGATGGCGTGGTCGCGGCGCAGGGCGGTGAGCGCGTAGAGCGACAAGCTCATCAATTCCAGGCCGAGGTAGACGACCAGGAAGTTGTTGGCCGAGCACATCACCGAGATGCCCAGCAGCACAAAGAGCGTGAGCGTGAAGTACTCGCCCTTGAGCATGTCGCGCGGCGCGAGTGTGGGTGTGGCGTAGGCGATCGAGATCATGGTCGCGATGCCAGCGAAGAAAGCCAGCAAATGCCCCATCGGGTCGACCACCACCAGCCCTTGCATGCCGTAAGCGGTGGTACCACTGTTGAAGTAGTACAGGTGCAGCGCACAGAAGACGGCAATGCTCGCCTGAGTCAACCAGAAGGTGGTGCGGCGCTGCGCGTCACTGCTGAAGAGGTCGACCAACAGCACGGCGCAGGCGGCCAGCAGCAACCAGATTTCGGGATAGATGACGAGCCAGTTCATCGGGATGTGTTCTTTGCTGCCATCAGTTCAATTTGGGCTTGGCGACATGCTGCAAGAGCTGCTCGACCGAGACATGCATGACGTCGGTGAAAGGCTTGGGGTACACGCCCATCCACAGCACCGCAGCAGCCAATAAAGCCAGCATGGTGAACTCACGGCCATTGATGTCTTTCAGCGCTTTCACGTCGTCGTTGGCGACGTCGCCAAAGTACACGCGCTTGACCATCCACAGCGTGTAGGCCGCGCCGAAGATCAGCGTGGTGGCGGCCAGCATGCCAAGCCAGAAGTTGAACTTCACGGCGGCCAGGATGACCATCCATTCGCCGACAAAACCCGCCGTGCCCGGCAGCCCGACATTGGCCATGGCAAAGAACACGGCAAAGGCGGCAAAGGTAGGCATGGTGTTGGCCACGCCGCCGTATGACGCGATCTCACGCGAGTGCACGCGGTCGTAGAGCACGCCGATGCACAGGAACATGGCGCCGGAGACAAAGCCGTGCGAAATCATCTGCACGATGGCGCCCGAGACGCCGAGTTCGCTGAAGACGAAGAAGCCCAGCGTGACGAAGCCCATGTGCGCGATGGACGAGTAAGCCACGAGCTTTTTCATGTCCTGCTGCACCAGCGCCACCAGGCCGATGTAGACCACCGCAATGAGACTTAGCGCGATGATGTACCAGGCGTATTCACGCGAGGCATCAGGCGCGATGGGCAGTGAAAAGCGCAGGAAGCCGTAAGCGCCGAGCTTGAGCATCACCGCTGCCAGCACGACCGAGCCACCGGTGGGTGCCTCCACGTGGGCATCAGGCAGCCAGGTGTGCACCGGCCACATGGGCACCTTGACCGAGAAGGCCGCGAAGAAGGCGAAGAAGAGCAGCGTCTGGGCCGAGAGCGGCAGCGGCAGCTTGTGCCAGGTCAGGATGTCGAAGCTGCCACCCGACTTGAAGTACAGGTAGACCAGCGCGATCAACATCAAGAGCGAACCGAGCAGCGTGTACAAGAAAAACTTGAACGCCGCGTAAACGCGATTGGGGCCGCCCCAGATGCCGATGATGATGTACATCGGGATCAAGGTCGCTTCAAAGAAGACATAGAAGAGCAAGCCGTCCAGCGCCGAGAACACGCCCACGAGCAGGCCCGACAGGATGAGGAACGCGCCCATGTACTGCGCCACGCGCTCATTGATGACTTCCCAGGCGCTGATGACCACGACGGTCGTGATGAATGAAGTGAGCAGCGCAAACCACACCGAGATGCCGTCGACACCCAGGTGATAGTGCACATTGAAGCGCTCGATCCAGGGCAGCTTTTC
>JANMMH010000354.1:0-6488 GCA_031373055.1 Rubrivivax sp.
CAGGCAGCTTGCGCGACTCGACCCAGGCCGCCGCGTCGCGCACCACGCGGTCAAGAAAACCATGGCGCGACCAGTCGGCGTCGAACATGGGGCTCTTGGCCGGCACGGCGATGTACTCGGTGAGCGCGGGCACGATGCGCTCGTTCCAGGCGGTGTCGGCAAAAGCCGCCAGTGCGGCGGCTTCATTAGGGCGGGTGGGGGCGTTCATGGCGTGGACCTCAGGGGCGACGTGCCGCAGCGGGCACGGCGCCAGTTTACGTGCGCGGCCGGCGCCGATTTGCTCGCGCCGATCAGCTCACTGATGTCGCTGGCGTCGCCGGGGTCACCTGTGTCGCTGGCTTCGGCTCGAAACGGCGCAACCAGCTCACCAGGTGCGCGATCACCTCAGCGCGTTCGGGCTCGTTGAAGATCTCGTGATAGAGCTTTGGGAATTCCTGCGCCTGCACCACGTCGGGCGGCGCCGCCTGCGCAAACGCCGCCGAGCCACGCGGCGCCACCACGCGGTCGGCACCGGCCCACAGCAGCAGCGTGGGCAGGCTCCAGCGCGGCGCGCGCGCTTGCACAAAGCGCCCGCTGTCGATGATGAAACGCGCCAGCTGCGGTGAGATGCGGTCGTGCACCAGGCGGTCGCGCTGGTAGCCGCTGACGACCGAACGCTGACGCGAGATCCATTTGGGCTTGATGCTGTTGCCGCGTGCGCTGTGGGGCGCGATGCGGCCCAGTGTGGCGAGCAGCATCTTCTGCACGAATGACACGCCGGGGTCCAGCGCCGGCGACGAGAGCACCAGCCCGTCCACCTTGCGCGACCACAGCGCCGGCACCCTCTCCAGCGCCTCGGCGACGAAACGCGCCGCGATCACGCCGCCCATGCTGTGGCCAAGCAGCACACGCGGCCCCGGCAATTCTTCGCCGATGCTGTCGAGCAGCTGCGCGAGATCAGTCAGGTAGTTATCAGCACCGATGAGCACGCCGCGCTTGCCTTCGCTGACGCCGTGCCCGCGCAGGTCGCAGCCAACGACGTTCCACCCCAGCTGGTTGAGGAAGCTCGCCAGGATGACGTAGCGCCCGAGGTGCTCCCCCAAGCCATGCACCAGCACGATAACGCCGTGCGACTGGGCCTGTTGTGCGGGCGGCAACGGCCAGCTGCGCACGTGCAGCCACTGCCGATCATCGGTGGGGATCTTGTTCATCATGCCGGGACGCATTGGATCACGGCCGCCGCTATGCTTTGCGTCACGACTGCACACCGATGAGCCACACCATGAGCGACGACTTCTTTGACCTGCACAGCGCCGACGACGGCGTGGCCCACCTGGTGCTGAGTCGACCCGAGCGCCTGAACTCCCTGGCGCCGGCCTTCTTCACCGCCTTTCGCGACGCCGTGCGTGGCCTGGACGCGGCGGCGCGCACGCGCGTGCTGGTGATCTCCAGCGCCGGCCGCCATTTCAGTGCAGGCATGGCGCTTGAAGTCTTTGCCGGTGGTATGCCCATGCTGAATACCGGCGACGCACGCTTTCGGCTGGTGTTTCAAGACGGCTTGCGCGCGCTGATGCAGTGTTTTGACGTGCTGGAGCAGGCGCATTTCCCGGTCATCTGCGCCGTACAGGGCGGCTGCATCGGCGGCGCGCTTGACCTCGCCGCCGCCTGCGACATCCGCCTGGCCAGCGCCGACGCCTTTTTCACGGTGCAAGAGATCCACATCGGCATGGCCGCCGACCTGGGTGTGTTGCAACGTTTGCCCAAGATCGTGGCGCCGGGTGTGGCGCGTGAGATGGCCTTCACGGGCGAGCGTGTCGGCGCCGAGCGCGCGTTGTCGATCGGTTTGGTCAACGCCGTGTGGCCCGACGCCACCACGCTGCTGGCGCAAGCGCTGGTGATGGCGCGCGCCATTGCCGCGAAGTCACCACTGGCCATTGCCGGCAGCAAGATGGCGCTGAACTACGCGGTGGACCACCCCACCAGCCAGGCCTTGCAACAGATGACGCTCTTGCAAAGCGCCATCTTCGACATCGACGAGATGGCGCACGCCATCAAGGCTTGGCAGGACAAGCGCCCGGCCGAATTCGCGCCGCTGTCGCCACTGCCTTCGGCTTGATCAGACCCGCACGAGCAAGACGTACAGCCCTTCGATGGGCTGCTGCTGTTCTTCACGGATCGGGCCGCGCGTGAGCGTCACGACACTCATACCGCTGGCCTCGGCGCAGCGGCGCAGATAACGCTCAGAGTGCGCGTAGCGCGAACTGGCGAGCAGTGTCAGTTCGCCCTCGCCTTCCTCCAGCGTCAGCGCGAAGTGGCCACCGGGTAGCAGCACGCGGGCCACAGAGTCGAAGGCCGCTTCGAGCGCGCCGACGTAGATGAAGACATCGGCCGCCAGCACCAGCTCGTAGCGCTGCACGCTGGCTTGCAGCAGCTCGGTGATGTCGCCGCACATCAGCTCGCGGTAGACGCCACGCGCGCGCGCCCTCTCCAGCATGCGCGGCGCGAGATCGATGCCGTCGATGGCCTGCGCCAGCGCCTGCAGCGGCACCGCTGCCAGCCCTGTGCCGCAGCCAAGATCTAGTGCCGCGGCATAGCGCCGGCTTGGCGGCAGCAAGGCGCACAAAGCCTCAGGTCCGCGGTAGGCCAGATCCTTGAGCAAGTGTTCGTCGAAGCCCTGCGCGTAGTGGTCGAAGAGTCCTTGCACGTAGGCGCGCGGCGGCGCTCTGGGTACGCTCTGCGCCGTCGTGCCCTGCACCGAGGCAAGCATGAAGGCGTCGACCTCGGTGTCGCCACCGCGCGCGAGCGCCTGGCGAAAAGCATGTGCTGCCTCGGTGAGTCGGCCGATATCCTTCAACACGCCGCCGTATTGGCTCCAGGCATCGGCGCTGCTGTCGTCCAGAGCCAAAGCGCGCTCGTAGGATTTCAACGCATCGGCGGGCCGGTTCAAAGCATGCAGGGTGTGGCCATGCTCGATCCAACTCGGTGCGTGCTCGGCGTCGCTGCGCAGCAGCTCGTTGAGCGCGGGCAAGGCCTCGCGGTGGCGGCCCAGCAGGTTGAGCAAGGCCGCGCGCTCGAAGGCGGCGGCGCGATGCTGTGGCTCGGCCGCGAGCACACGCTCCTGGCAGCCCAGCGCCTCCTCAAAGTGTTCCAGGTCGGCCAAGGCCGCGCCGCGATAGGCCCAGGCGTCGCTGTTCGCCGGCTCCAGGGCGAGCACCTGGTCGAGCAGGCCAAGCGCCGCCTGCGGGTCGTCCAGACGAATCAGCGTGGCTGCCAAATTGACCAGCGTCGAAGGCCGGCCCGGCACGATGGCCAGCGAGGCTTCGAAACACTGTCTCGCCTGCTCGGCATGGCCGCCCTCAAAGGCTCGCACGCCCTCAACAAAGAGTTCGCGCGCGCGCTCGAAGTTTGCACTCATCTTCAACGTTAGCCCACGCAGAAGACGTTGAGCTTGTTGCCGTCAAGGTCGCGAAAGTAGCCCGCGTAAAAGCCCTCGCCGCGCAGGCCCACGGGCCCTTCGTCGCTGGCGCCGAGCTCAAGTGCGCGGCGATAGAGGGTGTCGACCTTGGCGCGCTCGTTGACGACGATGGCCGCCATCACACCGTTGCCCACGCTGGCGGGCTTGCCGTCGAAGGGTTGCATGATGGCCAGGCCGGGCTTGTCCATGCCCACGCCCCAGGCGATGCCGCGCCCGAAGTCCATGATCCGCTTGGCGCCGATCTCGGCCAGCAGCGCGTCGTAAAAAGCTGCCGCGCGCGGCAGGTCGTTGGTGCCCAGGGTGACGTAGCCAATCATGGGGATCTCCTCGCGCCGCAGCGCGGTTTCGGGGGCTGCAGTTTAGGCGCGCGGCGCTCGTTCAATGCTTTGAGAACCTGAACACTGCGACACTCGCGCGCAGGTTGGGCCAGCGCCGCAGCACGCGGCCGTTCTGCAGGCCAAAGCTGTCGTCAACCGCCAGCCCCGTCTTGCGCGCCAGCACCTCAAAGTCGGCAAAGGTGCCGACGCGGATGTTGGGCGTGTCGTACCACTCGTAGGGCAACGCCTTGGTCACCGGCATGCGCCCGCTGACTACCCGCAGGCGGTTGGGCCAATGCGCAAAGTTGGGGAAGCTGACGATGCCGATGCCACCGACTCGCGCCGTTTCGCGCAGCATGCGTTCGGTGTTGCGCAGGTGTTGCAGGGTGTCGAGTTGCAGCACGACGTCAAAGCTGTGGTCGTCAAAGAGCGCCAGGCCTTCTTCGAGGTTGAGCTGAATGACGTTCACGCCACGCTGCACGCAGGCATGCACGTTGGCGTCGTCAATTTCGATGCCGTAGCCGGTGCAGGCTTTGTGCGCTTGCAGATAGGCGAGCAACTCGCCGCTGCCGCAGCCGAGATCGAGCACGCGGCTGCCAACTGGCACCAGTTCGGCGATGATTTCCATGTCTCGCCGCTCAGACATCTTTGCCCACCCGCTCAAAGTAAGCCCGCATCACGTTCATGTAGCGCGGGTCGTCCAGCAAGAACGCATCGTGACCATGCGGCGCGGCGATTTCGGCGTAGCTCACGGCGATGCGGTTGTCGACCAGCGCCTTCACGATCTCGCGTGAACGTGCCGGGGCGAAGCGCCAGTCGGTGGTGAAGCTCACCAACAAGAAGTTCTTGGCAGCGGCCTGGGCAAAGGCGCGTGTGAGGTCGCCACCAAACGCGCGCGCCGGGTCGAAGTAGTCGAGCGCGCGCGTGATCAGCAAGTAGGTATTGGCGTCGAAGTACTCGCTGAACTTGTCGCCCTGGTGGCGCAGGTAGCTCTCGATCTGGAACTCGACCTCTTGCGTGCTGTAGCCCAACTCGGCAGCGCGAAGCTCACGGCCGAACTTCTGCTCCATCGCGTCGTCGGACAAGTAGGTGATGTGCCCGATCATGCGCGCCACGCGCAAGCCCCGGCGCGGCAGCACGCCATGTTCGTAGAAGTGGCCGCCGTGGAATTCGGGGTCGGTGATGATGGCGCGGCGCGCAACTTCATTGAAGGCGATGTTCTGCGCGGAGAGATTGGGCGCCGTGGCCACGGCGATGCAGTGGCGCAGCTTCTCAGGGTGGCGCAGCGTCCAGTCCAGCGCCTGCATGCCACCCAAGCTGCCGCCCATCACGGCAGCGAGCTGGCTGATACCCAACTGCTGCACCAAGCGCGCTTGCGCGTCGACCCAGTCTTCCACCGTCATCACCGGGAAGTCAGCACCCCACACCTTGCCCGTTAGCGGATTGAGTTGCATCGGCCCAGTCGAGCCAAAACACGAGCCGAGGTTGTTGACGCCGATGACGAAAAAACGCCGGGTGTCCAGCGGCTTGTCGGGGCCCACCATGTTGTCCCACCAACCGAGCTGGCCCCGGGCGTCCAGGCCGGCCACGTGGTGGCTGGCATTGAGCGCGTGGCACACCAGCACGGCGTTGCTGCGCTCGGCGTTGAGCTCTCCGTAGGTCTCAAACGCCAGCGTGTACGCGGGCAGCACCGCGCCGCTCTTCAAGGGCAGGGGCTGGCCAAAGTGCATGGCCTGGGGTTGAACGACGCCTGTGGAGCTCATAAAAAACCCGGCACCGCATCGAAGCGGGCACCGGGTTGGGCGGCCGTCTTTTAGCGGTATTTGTTAAGCGCCCGCAATCAGGAACAAATCGGCGCTGCGGCAGGCAGTATATCGGCGCCTTAAGCGCGCATTTGCTGTGGGATCGCCTCGCAACTCGTCACATCGACGCGCCACGCCGGCCGCTACGATCCGCCACCGCAATTTCGCCTTGGAGGCCAGCTATGCACGAATGGCTGCACAAGATCGACGCCTACTTCCCGGTGCGCTACACCGCCTGGGTGGCGAGCGCTGTCGGTCTGCTGCTCTTCACGTTTTGCTGGGTCGCCTTTGACATTGGCGGCGTGGCCGCGCTGGTGTGCTTGTTCCTGGTCGGGCTGGGCTGGCGCGACATGCACCAGCGCCGCCACTCGGTGCTGCGCAACTATCCCGTCATCGGGCACCTGCGCTTCCTTCTCGAATTCATCCGCCCCGAGATTCGCCAGTACTTCATCGAGAGCGACAACGAGGCTGCACCCTTCTCGCGCCAGCAGCGCTCGCTGGTCTACCAGCGCGCCAAAGGCCAAAGCGACAAGCGGCCTTTCGGTACCCAGCTTGACGTGCGGCAAACCGGCTTTGAGTGGCTCAACCACTCCATCGCGCCGAGCACCGTAGCCTCGGCCGACTTTCGCGTGCGCATCGGCGAAGGCGGCACCTCGTGCACCCAGCCTTACGCCGCCAGCATCTTCAACATCTCGGCGATGAGCTTCGGCGCGCTCTCGGCCAACGCCATCCTGGCGCTCAACGGTGGCGCTAAGAGGGGCGGCTTCGCGCATGACACAGGTGAAGGCTCGATCAGCCAGCACCACCGTGTGCACGGTGGTGACCTGATCTGGGAAATCGGCTCGGGCTACTTCGGTTGCCGCAACGACGACGGCAGCTTCAACGCCGAAAAGTTCAGCGCCAATGCGCGCGACC
>JANMMH010000430.1:0-3573 GCA_031373055.1 Rubrivivax sp.
GCCGGTTTTGACAGCAACCGCATGATCTATCTGCGCCAGGCGCACCACCTCGAATACTTTGCCCACAGCGAATGGGTAGACACCCCGGCGCGCATGGCCGCGCCGCTGATGGTGGCCGCTCTGCAGCGCAGCCCTGCGCTGCGTGCGGTGCTGCTGGCACCCGGCAGTGCGGCCGCTGATATGCGCCTGGCCACGCAGGTCCAGCGCATGCAGCACGCCTTCACCCGCACGCCCCGTCGCGTGCGGCTGACGTTGCGCGCGACACTGGTCGACGGCGCCACGCGCCGCGTGCTGGCCTGGCGCGAGTTTGACCACGTGGCGCTGGCCGCGACTGAAGACGCTTACGGCGGTGTGCTTGCGGCCCACGCCGCGTGGCAAGGCGTGTTGACGGAGTTGATGACGCTGAGCGAAGACGCGGCGCGGCGGTGGACGCCGCCGCCGCGTCCCTGAGCGATCGCTGCCGTCAGGTCGGTCCAACGGCACCGTGGCGCTGGCGTATGAGTTCGACTGCCGCGCTGGCCATCGTTTGCAAATGGTCGAGTTGCTCGGCGCTAAGTTGCCTGGGTCGAACGTCGTACGCGCACAGCGTACCGAGGGTCTGTCCACGCACCGTCAACCGCGCCGCAGCGTAGAAGCGAATGAACGGCCGGCCGAGCACCAAGGGATGGGCCTCGAAGCGCGCGTCGTGCAAGGTGTCTTCGACGACGATCAGGTCTTTCGTTGAACTGAAAAACGCCTCGCAGAAGGACGTGATCGCAGGTGACTGGGTCTGTTGTATGCCAACACAGGACTTGAACCAGTCGCGCTCGGCATCGAGTAGGTTCACCATCGTGATGGGCACTGCCAGGCTGCTGGCCAACCGGCGCGCGATGTCGTCGAAAGCGCGCTCCCGAGGCGAATCGAGAATCGCGGCCTGGCGCAGCGCTGCCAAGCGAGTGGTGTCCTGTCTCATCGTCTAGGTGCCTGCGGTTTCATGGCATTGTGCTGCTGATTGCGCTGGCGCCAGACGGCGCTTGGACGGCTCAATTGAAGCGCATCGCGCCCGCACCGAAGATGCCGACCAGACCGATCACGATCAAGTAGATCGCGACGATGTAGTTCAGGAGCCTCGGCACCACCAGGATCAGGATGCCGGCAAGAAGTGAGATCAAGGGCGTTAACGCCAAGTGCATGTTCACAGCAGACTCCTTGGATGTGCGGGCTAGCCCACGCTGCGGCCCGTGATGACTTGGTACAGCACCATGACCACCGCGACCACCAGCAGCACGTGCAGCAGGCCGCCCGCAGTGAAGGAGGTCACCAGGCCAAGAATCCAAAGAACCAGCAGGATCAATGCGACGGTGTAGAGCATGTTCGTTCTCCGAGTGAGTCAACCCGTGCCTGCACCATGCAGCCACCGGTGAGGCTTGCAGCATGTGGCGCGCGGTCACCTGGGACAAGCAGTCGTGATGCTGAGCGTGTGTAGGACCAGTCTCACGGCCGCAGTGCCAGCGTGATCAGTAGCAGCACGAGCGTCAACACTACCGCCAGCGCCAGGGTCCGCAAAGCCTTGCTGCGAAGGTAGCGCGGTGCCGCCGGCGCGGCCGCTGCGGGCATCGTCGGTGTGGGGTGCACGGCGGTCTCGGTAGCTGTCGTCGTGCCCGCTTGCGGCCGCGCGGCGTCAGCAAAGGCCAGGCGCGTGAATTGCCCGATACGTTGCAGCGCCTCGCGTGCTTCAGGCAAAAACGCAAAGCCCGGGAAGACATGCGGCATGCCGTGCCACACCAGCAACTGCGCGCTTGGGCAACGCTGCGCCACGCGCACCGCGTCGTCGAGCAAGAGCTCGGTGCTGCCAACGATCAAGAGCAGCGGTGGCAAGCAGGTGTAGTCACCAAACACGGGCGAGACGTACGGGTGCGTGCACAGCTGCGGCGTGGCCAAGTAGATGGGCGCCAGCGCGTCCATCTTCTGCGCACTGAACATGTCGTCGATGCCGTCGTTGCGCTGCACCGAATCGCCGCTGAAGGTGAAGTCGGCCACGGGTGACAGGGCCACCGCAGCGACGGGCAGGGGCAGCGCTTCGTCGCGTGCACGCAGCAGCAGCGCCAGCGTCAGGTTGCCGCCGGCCGAGTCGCCGGCCACGATGATGTGGCGTGCCTCGAAGCCTTGATCGAGCAGCCAGCGATAGGCGGTGATGCAGTCGTCCAGCGCTGCGGGGTAGCGGTGCTCGGGGGCGAGCCGATAGCTCAGCATCAGGCCACGGGCTTGTGCCTCAGTGCAGATGCGTGCCAGCAAGGCGGCGTGGAAGTTCGGCGTCTCGGCGACAAAGGCGCCGCCGTGCAGGTACAGCACGACGCGTTCGGCCTTGGCCTCTTTGACATCGACCCACAGCGCCGGTGTCTGGCCTGCCGTGACGGCGCTGGTGCGCGCACCGGGCGGTGGCCGGCCCAGTGCGTCGGCCCGCGCGGCCATGCGGCGCAGCTGCAGCGGGTCGGAGATCAGGCGCATCTGCGCACGCATCACACGCAACACCGGAACGAGCATGGTGCGGCCGACGAAATCTTGCAGTGGCTTCAAGTCTTGCTCCGGGTGGTTGGCGTACTTGGTGCGCCAGCGCACAGACCTTGCGGGCTCGGCAACGCATCATGCCCATGGGGATGCGGGTGGTGCAACCGCTCAGGCGCGACTCTTCGCGGCATCCCCGCCAACCTGGAATGGAAGTGGCCATGGGCAAGAGCGCGCGCATCACGGGCAAGGTCGAATACCGCGAAGGCGACGGCGCCAACATCACGATCCGGCTCGGCCCCTGCGAGGTCGAAGAGACCGCCGCCGACGCGACGATCAGCTGGACTGACGGCGACTCGCACGGCAGCACGGCAATACCGATTGCCGACTACCGGCGCTATGTGGCGAGCGGGGCGATTCAGATCGGGCGCGGCAACACAGGGTGAGGCGTGTGCACGTTGCGCGGCCATGCGGGATCCTGGAGCCGCTGCCTCTGGACCGCCCGGCCCAGCACGAGGCCAAGGATTCGACGTCGATGGCCGCGACAAACACCGCCCATTGACGCGTGGCTTCCTTAGTTCTTGCGACCGCCCGCCACGAGCAACAGGCCCCCGACGATGATGGCCCCGACGCCGGCCCACAGGGGAACATTGATGGTCTTCTTCTCCGTCACCTTCAACTCGATGGGCCCGAGCTTGGCGCCGACGGTTTCTTTGTTGTAGCTAAAGCCACCGTAGGCCAGGCCGAGCACGCCGGCGACGATCAGCACGAGGGCAACGATGCGGGTCGAATTCATGGTCTTACCTCTCTTAGGGTGGTTGATGTGGTGCGCCTCGCACAGGCTCACACCTGCGACTCCAGCGCACAGGCTAGCCAGCGCTCAGCGCGGCGTCTGTTCGCTGTCGCACACAGCTGCGATGTGCGAGCCCCCGCCCAGCGGCGACATCCACGGTGCGTGGCGCAGGCTGCGAGCGATCAACGTATCCGGGCCCGTGACCTTCGCGCTGTGTCGGTGGCTGGTTGGTGGGTGCTCGACCACTAGCCCTGTTGGCCGGTCGTGAACTTCAACGCGGGCGCCGATGCGGCCTG
>JANMMH010000467.1:0-4468 GCA_031373055.1 Rubrivivax sp.
GCGTCTGTCGGTACTGGACCAATCGATCGCCTGCGCCGGCCGCGAAGAAGGTGACGCGCTGCGCGACACGCTGGACCTGGCGGTGCACTGCGAAGCACTGGGTTACGAACGCTTCTGGGTCAGCGAGCACCACGGCCTGCCGACCATCGTCGGCACCGCGCCCGAAATTTTGATGGCGGCCATCGCCGCGCGCACCCAGCGCATCCGCATCGGCAGCGCCGGGGTCATGCTGCCGCACTACGCGGCGCTGAAAGTCGCCGAGCAGTTCCGTGTACTTCAAGCGTTAGCGCCTGGGCGCATCGACCTTGGTGTCGGTCGCGCGCCGGGTGCCGACATGAAGACGGCGATGCAGCTCAACCCCAACGCCGCGCAGGCGGCCGAAGAATTCCCGCAGCAAATCCTCGACCTGCAAGCCTGGCTGGCGGGGCAGCGCCACCGGGGTGTCTTCGCCCACCCGCGTCCTGCTCACGAACCGGCTAACGACACAGTTGAGCTGACATCGGCCACGCCCGAAATCTGGGTCCTGGGCAGCTCCGACTACGGCGCGCAACTGGCCGCGCATCTGGGCCTGCCCTACGCCTTCGCCTACTTCTTCATGGACGGCCAGGGCGTCGAACAGGCACTCGGCCTGTACCGCCAGTACTACCGCCCAAGCGCACGCCACCCCGAGCCGCAAGCGACCATTTGCGTGTGGGCGCTGGCGGCGGACAGCGAGGAAGAAGCCCAGCACCACGCCCTGTCCCGCGAACGCTGGCGGCTGGACCGCCAACGCGGCGTGCTCGGGCCGCTGCAAGAGCCTGCTGTGATCGCCGCGCGCGGCTACAGCGCGGATGAGTGGCCCCAGGTGCGCGCCACACGCGAGCGCGCGCTGGTCGGCAGCGGTGAGCAGGTGGCTGCGAAGATCACGGCGTTGGCCGCAGCGCTTGAGCTCGACCACATCGTCATCAACACGTGGGCGCATGAGCCTGCGGTGAGGCGCCGCTCTTACGCCCTTATCGCCGAGGCGTTCGGCCTCAAGGGCATTTGACGGTGCCCCAAAAGCGAAACCCCTCCAAACCGTTGCCAGTTTGAAGGGGCGGGTGACCTAAGTCACCAGTGGGGCTCCAGAGGTATGAGGTCTGGGGCTCCTGACGCGCAGAGACTGCGCCATCTTGGGTACCCGCGCTAGGCGGGCAACCGCAGCATAGTCCTGTGCCTGGGTACATGGCAAGCGGCAAATGCTGACCCTTCTCAAGCTCGCATCAACGCCTCGACAACGTTCGCCACCCGCGCCTGAACTTCGGCCGTCATGCTGATCGGCCGCCCCCACTCGCGCGCCGTCTCGCCTGGCCACTTGTTCGTCGCGTCCAACCCCATCTTGCCGCCCAGGCCGCTGGTGGGCGAAGCGAAATCGAGGTAGTCGATGGGCGTCTGGTCCACCAGCGTGGTGTCGCGCACCGGGTCCATGCGCGTGGTGATAGCCCAGACCACTTCTTTCCAGTCGCGGATGTTCACGTCGTCGTCGGTGACGATGATGAACTTGGTGTACATGAACTGGCGCAAGAAGCTCCAGAGGCCAAACATCACACGCTTGGCGTGGCCCGGGTAGGCCTTGCGGATGGAGATCACGGCCAGCCGGTAGCTACAACCTTCAGGCGGCAAGTAGAAGTCAGTGATCTCGGGAAACTGCTTTTGCAGAATGGGCACGAAGACTTCATTCAACGCCACGCCCAGCACGGCGGGCTCGTCGGGCGGCTTGCCGGTGTAGGTGGTGTGGTAAATCGGCTCGCGCCGGTGCGTCAGGCGATTCACCTCGAAGACCGGGAACCAGTCTTGCTCGTTGTAATAGCCGGTGTGGTCGCCGAACGGCCCTTCCAGCGCGTGCAGGTAGCCGCCGCGCTCTGCAAGCGGCACGCCGTGCGCGGAGTGACCCTGAAAACCGGCAGCCGCCGGCGGGATGTGGCCTTCCAGAACTATCTCCGCGTAAGCGGGCACTTGCAACATCACGCCCTCGTCACCCACCTGGGTGTCGGCGACCTCGGTGCGGCCACCACGCAGCAGGCCGGCGAACTGGTACTCCGACAGGGTGTCGGGCACCGGCGTCACTGCGCCGAGCATGGTGGCGGGGTCGGCCCCCAGCGCCACGGCAATCGGGAAAGGCTTGCCGGGCTGCACCCGCGCAAATTCGCGAAAGTCGAGCGCGCCGCCACGATGCGCCAGCCAGCGCATGACGAGCTGGCGCGGCCCGATCAGCTGTTGCCGGTAGATGCCCAGGTTCTGCCGCGCCCGCGGCTTGGCCACACCTTGCGGGCCCCGCGTGACCACCAGCCCCCAGGTGATGAGTGGGCCGGCGTCGTCGGGCCAGCAGGTCTGGATCGGCAGCTGCGTCAGGTCGACATCCGGCCCTTCCAGCACCACCTGCTGGCAAGGCGGGCTGCGTACCAACGCGGGCTTCATGTCCCACACGGCTTTGACCAGATGCAAGAGCTTGCCGGCATCACGCAAGCCCTTGGGCGGCTCGGGCTCCTTCAATGCGGCCAGCAAGTTGCCGATGTCCCGCAGCTCGCTCACCGTTTGGGCGCCCATGCCAAACGCCACACGTTCGGGGGTGCCGAAGAGGTTGATCAAGCAAGGTATGTTGTGGTGGCCGCTGGGATTGGTGAACAGCACCGCCGGCCCGCCGGATCGCAGCACTTGGTCGCCAATGGCCGTCATTTCTAGGCGTGGTGAGACCGATTCACTGGATTTCTTGAGCTGGCCCAGCGCTTCAAGCTGCGCCATGAAGTCCCTCAAGTCTTTGTATTTCATGGCCATTCCAGAATTTAGACCGCGATTGATATTCTTGACCGCGTATGAAGCGGTTCCTAGAATCCGCCGGAACTTGAAATTTCAGGGTTTACCCGTGTTTGCGAGTCTTGGCTTCACGCCAAGTGCGAACGTCTCGAAAGCACAAGAGCCGCCCGACAGATTGGGCCGCAACGTGTTTTCGATTATCTCTGTCACCGCCCGCAGCCGACGCGACGTCGGCCACCGGGCGTTGAATGACAGGCAGGAGGATGAAGATGAAAGCCCTACACGCATTGCGCAAGGCGCAGCACGCTGCGGCCCGATCGATCGGTGTATTCGTGCAAGACGTTGGCCGCGGTCTGCTTGAGATCAGCCACAACACATTGGCCTTGGTCGGCCTGGCGGTGGTGACCGCGCTGATCCTGACCGCCGGCCGAGCCGACATCCGCGCTCAGCTCGAAACCACTGCGCTTGACTGGCTGCAAACCCGCCATGAGGAGCGCGCCACGCTGTCGGGTGACATGCTGGTGGCCGTCAGCGACCAAGCCGCCGTGTCGCGCGCCACCGCGGTCGACCCCAAGGAACTGACGCGCGAGCAATCGTCGGTCGCGAGCTGGATCGCCCGACGCTACAAGGTGGCACCTGAGCCGATCGCGCGCCTGGTGCAGGAAGCCTGGACGATTGGCAGCCGTGCCGGCCTGGACCCGACCCTGATCCTGGCCATCATGGCCGTCGAGTCCAGCTTCAACCCCTTCGCGCAAAGCCCGGTGGGCGCGCAAGGTTTGATGCAGGTGATGACGCGCGTACACGACGACAAGTACGAAGCCTTCGGCGGCATCCACGCGGCCTTCGACCCCATCAGCAACCTGCGTGTGGGCGTGCAAGTGCTGAAGGAATGCATCGCGCGCGCCGGAAACCTCAACGACGGGCTGCGCCACTACGTTGGCGCGGCACTGCTTGAAGGCGACGGCGGCTACGTCGGCCGCGTGCTGGCCGAGCAGGCGCAGCTGCGCGGCGCGGCCAGCGGCCGGCCGCAGCGTGCGGTAGCACCAACGCCTGCCGCAGCCACGCCCAAGACCGTGGTGTCGCCCACGGCGCCGGCCACGCCTGAGCCGCTGGGCTCGGCCGAGCAAGTCGCCCTGTTGCG
This sequence comes from Rubrivivax sp., assembly GCA_031373055.1. Taxonomy (GTDB): domain Bacteria; phylum Pseudomonadota; class Gammaproteobacteria; order Burkholderiales; family Burkholderiaceae_C; genus Rubrivivax. The sequence continues at coordinate 3,914 of JANMMH010000467.1, forward strand.
GTAAGCCTCCGCCAGGCAAGGCGAAAGGCCTGCCAAGCTACACTTCAGGCCTGCGTTACTGGCGATAGAGCAGGCACCTTTTGGGGCCATGTTCGAGGTGGGTACCCACCGGGAAGCGCAGGTCGCCGCCACGTGCAGCGATGTCAGCCGTGCGCCTGGGCAGCCCTTTGCAGCGTCCCCAACCCTGGGTACCGCAAGGCCCACCTCCTTGTGAAACAGGACTGCCATGTTTGACCGAAAAACATCCACCATCGCCCGCGTCGACCCCGAGCTGTGGGCCGCTATCGAGTCCGAAAACCAGCGCCAGGAAGCGCACATCGAGCTCATCGCTTCCGAGAACTACACCAGCCCCGCCGTGATGGCCGCGCAGGGCTCGCAGCTGACCAACAAGTACGCCGAGGGCTATCCCGGCAAGCGCTACTACGGCGGTTGCGAGTTTGTCGACATCGCCGAGCAGCTCGCCATCGACCGCGCCAAGCAGCTCTTCGGCGCGGCCTACGCCAACGTGCAGGCCAACTCGGGCTCGCAGGCCAACCAGGCCGTGCTCTTTGGCCT